>CAMPIY010000157.1 GCA_946886645.1 uncultured Sphingomonas sp. | reverse complement strand
CGACGCTGGGCTGGGCGCCGCTCGGCCACCGCATTGCGATTTTCGGGCGGTTTATCGGTCTGCGCCTTGGCCAGTTCGACGCTCCGGCGGAAGGAGCGGCGCGGCTCGGTTTCGGGCTGGAACGCTTCCCAGATCACCGACGACTTGGGGTCGACCGTCGTCGGGAAGGTGCCGAACACCTTCTTGCCGGTCACTCGGTCGATTCGCACCATTCTTATTCCGGGAGGCGCGACGAATGGGATTTTCGGCATGTCCTTGAATGCGATCTGGGCGAACTGCTTGAACACCGGCGCAGCAATCCGGCCGCCTTGGGCATAGCCGCCCATCGGCCGCGGCTGGTCGTAGCCGAGATAGACGCCCGCGACGATTTCCGGCGTTCCGCCGACGAACCAGACGTTGGTAGGACCGCTGGTCGTGCCCGTCTTGCCGAACATCGGCCGGTTGAGGTCGCGAAGAACGACCGCTGTGCCGCGCTCGACAACGCCTTCCATGATGTGGACCATCTGGTAGGCGGCCTGCGCGTCGACCACCTGTTTCATTCGCGATGGCGGGCGCGGCATGGCCTTGCCGTCCCAATCCTCGGCATTGCAGGCGCCGCCGTTGTCCGCCTCCATCACCTGGCAGCGATTGTCGGTGCGGTAGATGACCTTGCCGTTGCGGTCCTGCACATAGTCGATAATCGTCGGCGACACCGACCGGCCGTTGTTGGCGAGGATCGCATAAGCGTTGACCAGCCGCTGCACGGTCGTTTCGCCGGCCCCCAACGCGATCGACAAATATTTGTCGTAATTGCCGACGCCGAGCTTGGCCGCATTGGCAACGACCTTGTCCATCCCGGTCTGCGAGGCGGTTCGGATGGTCATCAGGTTACGGGATTGCTCGACGCCCCAGCGCATCGTCTTGGGACCCGAATATTTATTGTCGAAGTTGCGGAAGCATTTGTTGCCCAGCCCCGCGCCCTGCCAGACGCAGAAGGGCGCATCGACGACAATCGATGCCGGGGTGAAACCGTTTTCCAAGGCCGTCACATAGACGATCGGCTTGAACGCCGAGCCTGGTTGGCGAAGCGCTTGCGTCGCCCGGTTGTAGGAGGAGCCGACGACGTCGAACCCGCCCTGCATCGCCAGCACGCGGCCGGTATGGACCTCTTCCGCCAGGAAGCCGCCACCGACTTCGGGGATGGAGCGGATCGCATAGCTGTTCGCGCCCATCTGCTTGACGATAATGATCATGCCCGGACGCAGGTTGCTGAACGCCGATCCGCCACCGCCGCGCTTGGGCTGCTGAGCGGCGGAAGCGGGAAGCACGCCGGTCGATCCGTCCGAAAACCCGATCTCGGCGCTGCTTCCCGACTTGGAAAGCACGACCGCCTTCTTCCAGTCGTCGAAACCGGTGCCGAGCGCGGTGATGCGCAATTGCGTCTGCCAATCGCCGCCGACGTCGATGCTGAGCCCGGTGTCGCGCCAGCCACGGCCGCCGTCGAACTTGGCAAGGCCCTCGCGAAGCGACTCCGCCGCCGCGTCCTGCATCAGGGGGACCATCGACGTGCGGACCCACAGGCCGCCGGCATAAACGCTGTTGGGGCCGTCCTCGGCCTCTTCGCCAAAACGTTTCAGGAGGTCGCGGCGCACCTCTTCCATGAAATAGCCGCCCTGGTCGCGGAACTTGGCGCTGCTGCCGTAGCGGATGGTGCCAAGCGGCGTCGCGGCGGCCGCCGCACGCTGCTCCTCGGTGATATAGCCGTTGTTGGCCATTTCCCGGAGAACATAGTTGCGGCGTCCAAGCGCGCGGTCGGTCGCCCGGACGGGATCGTAGTTGCTCGGCGCCTTGGGAAGAACGGCGAGATAAGCCGCCTCCGGCAACGTCAGGTCGGTGACATCCTTGTCGAAATAGGCGCGGCTGGCGGCCTGCACGCCATACGCGTTCCGCCCGAGGAAGATTGAATTCAGATAGAGCTCGAGGATTTGCTCCTTGCTCAGCGTATCCTCGAGCCGGAAGGCGAGAATGGCCTCGCGAATCTTGCGGCTGATCGCATATTCATCGTCCTTCAGCAGATATTTGGCGACCTGCTGGGTGATGGTCGATCCGCCCTTGGCGCGGCCACCGGTGATGGACTTAGTCGTATAATCGACGACCGCGCCGATCAGGCCCGGATAGTCGATGCCGCCATGGCTGAAGAACGTCTTGTCCTCGGCCGATACGAAGGCATTGACCACCAGCGGCGGATATTCGTCGTAGGACAGCTCGACCCGCCGTTCGCGTGCGAAGGTCTGAACCGGGTTGCCGTTATAGCCGCGGACGTTGGTCGGCAGCGGCGGCTGGTAGGCCAACAGCTTTTCGGAGCTTGGCAGCCCGGCCGCGAAATAGACGAAGACGATGCTGCCCAGGATGAAGGCCGCAACCGCCGCCCACGTCAGACGGCGAACCCCTTTACGCTCGAACCAGGGATCAATCCGGTCGTGAACGCGCTGGTTGAACGCAACGAGGTCGGGGATGCGAAGTGCGGAAACGTCCATGCTTGCGCCCCGTCTAGCGGCTAAGCGAAGCGGGCGAAAGCCGCTCCGTCATCGTTGGGTGCGGGCGGCGACGTCGGCTTCGACAGCCTGTGCAAGCGCAAGGACGAGCGGCGCGCGCCCCTCCTTCGTCTGCAGCATCGCCTCGTCGTCGACATTGCTGATGTAGCCGGCCTCGATCAGTACCGCAGGCGTCTCCGCCCGGCGAAGCACATGGAACGACGCGAACTGATGCGGGCGGGGCCGAAGCTCGACCCGTCCCTCCGCCCGGCGAAGCAGCCGCTCGGCAAGCCCCGCGGAATCCTCCATCTGCTCGCGAAGCGCGACGTCGGCGAGCAGGGCTCGAACCGATCCGTCGGGCTCGCTCGACAAGGCGCCATCGACGGCATTCTCGGCCTCGGCGAAGCGGGCGGCCTCGGCGCTGGATGCGACATCCGACAGCGAATAGACCGTCGCGCCCTTGGCCAAAGGGTTGGGCGCGCTGTCCATATGGAGGGACAAGAACAGGCCGGCCTGCAGGTGGCGCGCGATCCCCGCCCGCTGCTCCAGAGTCAAATAGCGATCCGCCTCGCGTGTCAGCGCCACCCGTACCCTTCCCCGCTGTTCGAGAAGATCGGCCAACTCTTTCGCCATCGCGAGAGTCAAATCCTTCTCCAGCGTCGAACCCGACACGCCGGTTGCTCCGGGATCCCGGCCGCCATGCCCGGGATCGATCAGGACGATCGGACGGCCCGGAAGCCGCGCCTGGCGGACCCGGACGCCGCTAACCGCTTCCGGAAGGTCCATGGTGAGGCCGCCCTGGCGCGCTTCGCCAGCCAGCGCGACGCCCAGCGGCTCCTTGCTCGGCGGGGCGGTCGCCAGCACCAATGCCGCAGCCGCGGCCAAAGCTGCCGCGCAAACCGCGAGTCCGATTGTTCCCCTTCGCTCCACTGGGCAAGGGTAAGGCGGGGGCGCCCGCTAGCCAAGCGCCCGCATCGATTTTTGCAGGCCGGAAATGGTTGCGTTGGTAGCAGGCGCGGTGCTAACCGAACCCGTCCTTCCGATATTTGGCAGGGACGCACGCCGCGACCGCTCGGATTCGCGGCCATCAAGGTTGACGCTGCATGATGCTACAGGACGCCCATTCCATGCTCCGACAAGAGCGTGGCGGAGCGTCGGTCGCGACAGATTTCGCGAGGCAGCAGGCAGCAGAGGCAATTTCCGCACATCTCGCCAGCGCACCCAAAGCACTGGCCCATTTCATCGCGCGCCGCCGGACCATGAGGCCCGGCCTGCGCGCCCGGAGAATTTTCAATGTCCATGCGCATGCTGATCGACGCGCGCCACCCGGAGGAGACCCGGGTCGCCGTCGCCAAGGGAAACCGGATCGAGGAATTTGATTTCGAATCCTCGGAGCACAAGCAGCTCAAAGGCAATATCTATCTAGCCAAGGTCACGCGGGTCGAGCCGTCGCTGCAAGCGGCGTTCATCGACTATGGCGGAAACCGTCACGGCTTCCTCGCCTTCAGCGAAATCCATCCTGACTATTACCAGATTCCAAAAGCGGATCGCGACGCGCTGCTGCGCGAAGAAGCGGAACATGCCGCCGAGGAGGAGCGCCTTCGCGCCGCCGAATATGACGATGACGAGGCTGACGAGGCCGAGGATGCGGGCGAAGACGCCGGCGACCCCGAAGCCGAGGGCGAGGAATCGGCCGAGGTCGGCACCGGCTCGGCCCGCTCGCCGGTCGACGAAAGCGCCGCCGAGGAGCTTCGCAAGAAGCGGCAGGCGCTCCGCCGCCGCTACAAGATCCAGGACGTCATCCAGCGCCGCCAGGTGCTGCTGGTCC
>CAMPIY010000156.1 GCA_946886645.1 uncultured Sphingomonas sp. | reverse complement strand
CCGCCCGGCTTCTGATGCGGCTGATTCTCGCTTCGGCGAGCCCGCGCCGTCTCGATCTGCTCGCGCGGATCGGGGTCACGCCTGAAGAGGTCGACCCCGCGCATATCGATGAGAGTGTCCCGCCCGGTGAACGCCCACGCGACCATGCGCTAAGGCTGGCGATCGAGAAAGCCAATGCGGTCGAACAGCGCCATCCCGATGCGCTGGTGCTGGCCGCCGACACGGTGGTCGCCGTCGGCCGCCGCATCCTGCCCAAGGTCGAGGATGAGGACACTCTCCGCGCCTGCATGAAGCTGCTGTCCGGCCGCCGCCACCGCGTACTGACGGGCGTCGCGCTCGCCATTCCCGGTCAGCCGACCCGCAGCCGGCTGGTCGAGACGATGATCGCGATCAAGCGGCTTAGTCCGGACGAAATCGATTATTACGCGTCCCACGGCGAATGGCGCGGCAAGGCGGGGGGCTATGCCCTGCAAGGCTATGGCGAGGTTTACGTCCGCCATATCGCTGGAAGCTATTCGAACGTCGTTGGACTCCCGCTGGCCGAAACCCGGCATTTGCTGAAAAGCGCAGGCTATAACCTTGCCTGAGTGGGTCATCGAGCAGGGCATTGGCGAAACCCGCGCCGCGCTCATCGAGAATGGCGAGATCGTCGAGGCCCGCATCCGCCGCGAGGGCGTGACACCCGCAGGGACGATCGTCGACGCGCAGCTTGTCGCGGTGGCCCCGCGAGTCACGGTCGAGGCGGGCGGAGAGCAATTCCTGATGCCGCGCGGCGTATCGGGAATCAGCGAGGGAAGTCGCCTGAGGATTGAGGTGGTACGGGAAGCGCTGGGCAGCACAGAAAGCTGGAAACGCGGGCTTGCCCGCCGCACCGAGGCGGAACCGCGCGAGGCACCGCTGCTTGCGGAGGGCACACCAGGCCGGATCGAAGGCTGGGACGACCTGCTCGACGAAGCACGCAGCGGCATCGTCCGCTTCGACGGCGGCGAACTGCGCATCCAACCGACGGCGGCCATGACGATGATCGACATCGATGGCTGGCTTGTTCCGGACAAGCTCGCCCAAATGGGCGCCTGGGCAGCGGCCAGCGCGATCCGCCGGCTCGACATCGGCGGCCCAACTGGGATCGATTTCCCGACCCTGAAAGGCCGCGAAGCGCGGCAGCAGATCGACTCGATCCTCGCCGAATATCTTCCTTCGCCTTCCGAGCGGACGGCCATCAACGGCTTCGGCTTCGTTCAGGTCGTGCGCCCGCGATCGCGCGCCTCGCTGATCGACCTCGCGGCCGATCGTGCTGCGTTCGAAGCGCGCGCCCTTCTCCGCCGAGTGGGTGCCGAGATCGGCGCGATCCGCCTCGCTGCCCACCCATCGGTCGTGCGTGTGCTCGAAGGGAAGCCGGAATGGCTAGCCCAGCTGGCGCGCCAGGTGGGCGGAGCCATAACCTTGCGGAGCGACGCTTCGCTCGCCATGTCGGCGGGCCATGCCGAACGAGCCTAAACCCTGCCCCTTGTGCGGCAAGCCGCCGTCGCCTGACCATGCGCCGTTCTGCAGCCGCGGCTGCAAGGATCGCGACCTGCTGAAATGGCTCGGCGAGGGCTATCGCATCCCTGGCCCGCCCGTCGAGAGCGACGGGCTGGACAGCAAGGATAGCGACCGCTAGGGACGCCCTCGCTCGCGAGGCCGACCGGCCATTGCACGTGGGCCCAGGTAGCTCAGTTGGTAGAGCATGCGACTGAAAATCGCAGTGTCGGTGGTTCGATCCCGCCCCTGGGCACCAGCAGCCAGTTTCGCGAGGTCTCACAAGGCCTCAAAAGCCGTTGCAATTCAGCCCCTTCCGGCGCAAACGAGGTCTCGCTAGGTCTCGCAAGGTCTAGCACAGTCTCGGCCAATGTGGGGGCACTTTGGGGGCACCCGCTTCAGAATTTGGGGGCACTCACTGCTCACCGACGCGAAATGCAAGGCGGCGAAGCCTGCGGAGAAACCATACAAGCTCGCGGACAGTCGCGGGCTTTATCTCTATGTGACGCCGACCGGCTTCAAAAGCTGGCGCATGAAATTTCGGGTCGACGGGAAGGAAAAGCGGCTGACGTTCGGGAGCTATCCCGAGGTCAAGCTGACGGATGCTCGCGAGCAACGGGACGAGGCGCTGAAGGCGAAGCGGCAGGGACTCGACCCTGCCATAGCTCGTCGGCAGCAAAAGGCGATCAAGGCCAGGGCCGCGACCGACACATTCGAGACGATCGCTCGGCAATGGCACAAGCGGAAGCTGCCGACGTGGTCGGAGCGGCACGGCAAGAACGTGCTGAAGAGCTTGAAGGACGAGGCCTTTCCGCTGATCGGCAATCTGCCAATCCGCTCGGTGACGGCCCCGCTAGTGCTCGACGTGCTCGCGCCGATCGAACAGCGCGGGGCGGTCGACCAGGCGCACCGGATTCGTCAGAGGATTTCGGACGTCTTTGTCTTTGCGATCGCGTCGGGCCTAGCGGAAACCGACCCCGCCGGAATGGTGAGGAAGGCGCTGACGCCCGTCGTGAAGGGCAATTATCCGGCGCTGCGAACGATCGAGGATGCGAGGGCGCTGCTCGCGGAATGCGAGACGCTGGCGGGCTTTCCACTGACGAAGCTGGCGTCGAGGCTCATGGCTTTGACCGTCGCTCGTTCGGAGCCGATTCGCTACGCCGAGCCGCACGAATTCGAGGCGCTGGAATCGAGCGAGCCGATCTGGCGCATTCCGGCGGCGAAGATGAAGCTCGGCATTCAGCAGCGGCAACAGGAAGCATTCGAGTTCATCGTTCCGCTCGCCCCTGCCTCGGTCGAAATCGTCAAGCTGGCAATGGCCTTGACGCACGGCGGGCCCTATCTGTTCCCGAGCTTGCGGCATTCGCACAAGCCGATGAGCGAGAATGCTCTCTCGGTCATGTATCGGCGAACGACGTTCGCCGGTCGGCACGTCCCGCACGGCTGGCGCTCGACCTATTCGACCATAATGAACGAACGCGCCGAGCGCGAAGGCCGCACTGGCGATCGGGCTATCATCGACTTGATGCTCGCTCACAAGCCCGAGGGGGTCGAGGCGATTTACAATCGTGCGGCGTTCATGCCGCGTCGGCGCGAACTGGCGCAGGAATGGTCCGAGCTGCTGCTGTGGGGCTTGCCGCCGAGCTCATCGCTTCTGAAGGGCAAGCGTCGCTGACGCTCGCCTCGGTCGCGGGGGCTCGCTAATGGCCCGTTCGATCGGAGAAATCGCCAACGGCGTCACCGCCGCCAAGGCCACGCGCAGCTTTCAGCCGGTGCGCCGCAACAGCTACTATGTCGGCGACCGCCGCGCCAATCGGCTTTGGGTTCGCCTAGGCTCGAATAACCGAGACGCGCGCCGCCTCATTGCCGCCCGACTGAAGGCCGCGGAATTCTACAATGAGCGGCACAAGCAAGCTGGCGATCGCGAGGGGCCGCTCGGCGACATTGGTGTGCGCCTGCTGCGCGAGCTGTATCGCATCGTCGACTATAAGACGGGCCGCCTCGAGCCCGCGATCGACACGCTATGCCAGCGCGTGAATCGCGCCCGAGCGACTGTCGTCAAATATCTCGCCCGCCTGAAAGAGCATGGGTTCCTCGATTGGGTGCGGCGTAGCGAGCCGACCGACGTCGAGGGCGCAGGCCCCCAGGTTCGCCAGATCACGAACGCCTATGGCTTCGACCTGCCCGAGGCTGCCGTTGCCTGGGTGAAGAAAATTCTCGGCAATGGCCCCGCTCCCGATTGCGAGCTTGCCCGCCGCGAAGCCGAGCGCGCCGAGGTCGACGCCATGCTCGAGCAGGCGAGCACCGACGAGCAGGTCGATTATCTCGTCGACAACCCGCAACTCGCTAAAATTTTGAAGAAAATGGGCTCGTCTCTTTCTTTTAATAGCGCGAGTTCAATGAGCGGCCAGAAACCGGCCTCTGGAGAATAATAAGGACGATTTGACGCTAGTGCGCCAAATCGGCGCTATTCGATGAGGCGGGTTAGGGCCCCAATCAAGCGGAAAGCCGCAAGCTGCGCGTCTCGCATCGCCGCTGCACGCGCCCGCTATCGCGGTCGCGAGGCTCGGCGGGACGGCGAAGTGCAAGCGGCGTGCCAAACGACCGGCGAAAGCGGCGCTCAAATGGCCGTCCAGCTTCATCAAAATGAGTCAGCAGCGTCCCTCTCCTACGTCTCTCGGGCGGTGAATGAATCAAAAGCGGCACCTAAAGCACGCGGGCGAGGCGCGGGGCCAAGCGCGGCGCGGCGGTGAATCACGCAAAATCCGTTGCCTGAAAAATCAGGGATACGCCGCACTTCTTTTTCGCCTTCTACCCGCGCAAGAGCCAATCTCGCCTAATTTCTGGTATCTCTTGACTCTCGTCTCGTGGCTTGCGAGCAA
>CAMPIY010000155.1 GCA_946886645.1 uncultured Sphingomonas sp. | reverse complement strand
GGATGACGTCGGCTTCCTTGCCCATGCAGCCGGTGACGACGACGCGGCCGTTCTCGGCGATGGCCTCGCCGATCGCCTCCAGGCTCTCTTCCTTGGCGCTGTCGAGGAAGCCGCAGGTGTTGACCAGCACGACATCCGCGCCGGCATAGTCGGGCGACATGTCGTAGCCGTTGGCGCGGAGCTTGGTCAGGATGCGTTCGCTGTCGACCAAGGCCTTGGGACAGCCGAGCGACACCATGCCGACGCGCGGCGGGGAGGGTAGTTTCGTAGCCATGGGAGGCGCGCCCCTTAGCCGCGATTCACGGCAAAAGCGAGGCGGTTTTAGCGGGTTAGACGGTGGGCACGCGAGGGAAGAGGTGGTCGGGGATAACCTCGATGATCTTGTCGCCGGCCTTGAGCTTGGCCGCGCCGCGCTCCCACCAGCCGATCGACTTGCCCGAGCGCATGATCCTTAGGCCGACGCCGACGGCGGCTTCTTTCAGGGACTTGCCGACCTCGAACGCTTCGATTTCCCGCTCGTGAAGGCGGACGTGGCCGCTGGCGGAGGCGAGGTCGGCCATATAGTCGGAGATGGTCGCGCCCTCGGTCGAGCCGGCGAGGAGCAGGCCGGCGAAGCTGACAGGGTTGATGACGGTCGTCGCTCCCGCGGCCTTGGCGGGAAACTCATTGTCGCCGTTGCGCACGACGACGCTGATCGGGACCTTGGGCGCCAGATGACGGGCGGTCAGGCAGATCAGGATCGACGTGTCGTCGCGGCCGGCCGAAATGATCAGGGACCGGGCTTCCTTGACCCGGACGGACTCCATGGTGGAATCGCGGGTCGCGTCGGCCTGCATCACCGGGCAGCCGAGCGCCTCGGCCCGTTCGAGCGCGGACGTATTGGTGTCCAGCACGACGATGCATCCGGGATCGAAACCGCGCTGGATCAGCTCCGCGACCGCCTCCGAGCCGCTGTTGCCGAAGCCGGCGAGGATGGTGTGGCCGGTCAGCTTGTTCTGAAGCCTTTGCATAAGCCAATTGTCCCAGACTCTCTTGATGACGAAGGTGTAGGCGGTTCCCGCGAGGATCAGGATCAGGAACACGCGGATCGGAGTGACGACCAGCGCGTCGAACAGGCGGGCCCGTTCGGTGACCGGGACGATGTCGCCATAGCCGGTGGTCGTCGCCGAGATCATGGTGAAGTAGATGACGTCGGAGAAGCTCATTTGCCCGTCGAGCTTGTCCTGGAATGCGTCGCGCTCGATCCAGTGGACCGTGATGACGAAGGCAAGCAGGCCGAGCAGCAGCGCCATGCGGATGCCGAACTGCGCCCAGCCGCTAAGCCTGCTCTTCTGCCGGAGCACGCCGGGGGGGGATGCGATAGTGCGAAGCCGGCGCCGCATGGGGATGAGCCTAGTCCGGCAGGCGGCGCTTGGCAAAGCGGGAAGCGGCGGGCTGGCCAAGCGGGAGCCGCGCGACTAGATGCCGCGCTGATATCCAAGGGCGAACGAAGGGTCTTTGAATGCGCATCGCGATGATCGGCACCGGTTATGTCGGGCTCGTTTCGGGCACCTGCCTTGCCGATTTCGGCCATCATGTGACTTGCGTCGACAAGGATGCGGGGAAGATCGACGGCCTGCGCGCGGGCCGCATGCCGATCTGGGAGCCGGGGCTGGAAGCGCTGGTCAAGGCGAATGTCGATCGCGGCCGGCTGGCGTTCACGACGGAGCTGGGCGAGGCGGTAAAGGATGCGGAGGCGGTGTTCATCGCCGTCGGCACGCCGTCACGCCGGGGCGATGGCCATGCGGACTTAAGCTATGTGTTCGCGGCGGCAGAGGAGTTGGCGGGCCTGCTGACCGATCCGGTCGTGGTGGTGACCAAGTCGACCGTGCCGGTCGGGACCGGCGACAAGATTGCGGCGCTGCTCAAGGAAAAGGGCGCGCCGGAGGGCGTGTCGGTTGCGTCGAACCCGGAGTTCCTGCGCGAGGGCGCGGCGATCGCCGACTTCAAGCATCCCGACCGAATCCTGGTCGGCGCGGAGGATGATCGGGCGCGTGAGGCGCTGGCGGAGATTTACCGGCCTTTGTTCCTCAACCGGGCGCCTTTGCTGTTCACCAGCCGGCGGACGGCGGAGCTGACCAAATATGCGGCCAACGCCTTCCTCGCGACCAAGATCAGCTTCATCAACGAAATGGCCGACTTGTGCGAAGCGGTCGGCGCCGACGTGCAGGATTTGGCGCGGGGCATCGGCCTCGACAATCGCATCGGGCCGAAGTTCCTCCACGCCGGGCCGGGCTATGGCGGAAGCTGCTTCCCCAAGGACACGCTGGCCCTGCTCCGGACGGCAGAGGAGGCGAATGTCGAGCAGCGGATCGTCTCGACCGTGGTCGGCGTGAACGACGACCGCAAGGCGGCGATGGCTGGGCGGGTCAGCGACGCGTTGGGCGGAAGCGTCCAGGGGAAACGGATCGGCGTGCTCGGCCTGACCTTCAAGCCCAACACCGACGACATGCGTGACGCGCCGTCGATCCCGCTGGTCGAAGGGCTGGTCGAGGGCGGTGCCGAAGTGGTGGCGTTCGATCCGGTCGGGCGGGAGCAGGCGGAGAAGGTGCTTCCCGCCATCGCCTATGCCGAGTCAGCGGAGGCCGTCGCGGATGGTGCCGATGCGCTCGTGATCGTCACCGAATGGGACGAGTTTCGTGCCCTCGATCTCGACGAGCTGGCGGGGCGGATGCGTGGCAAGGTGCTGGTCGATCTGCGCAACATCTACGACCGCGCGGATGCCGAGAAGGCGGGCCTTACCTATCGCGGAGTTGGGCGCGGACGGGCGTAAGGCGCCGTCTCCGGCAGCCTCAGCAACACCGGCAAAACGCACAACGCGATCACTGCGATCATTGCGCCGGGGGCCATGCTCCATCCCGTCCGCTCGACCAGATATTGCGCAAGCCACGGCGTGAGGCCGCCGAAGATAGCGGTCGCGCCGGTCGCACCGAGTGCGAGGGCGGTGAGGCGCCCTTCGCCGGGCACTTGCTCTGCCGTTGTCACCGCTCCGACCGCGCTCACGCCTCCCGCCACGGCAGCAAGCACAACCGCGCCGACCAGCGCCAGATTGCTAGATCCGCTGGCCATCAAGGCGAACATGGTGATGGGCAGGATGGCGCTGGCAATCGCCAGCGTGATGAGCACGGTTCTTCGTCCAACGCGGTCGGACCATGCGCCAATCGGCGGCGTAACCAGAATCACGACCAGCGCGGCGATCGTCGCGAGCCATAGCGACATCGCCTCGCTTAACTGCCCCGCCGAGGTGAGGAAGGCGGGGACGTAGGTGATGCCGACATAGTAAGTGACGGAGCCGAGCGCGGAGATGGCGAACGCCCGGGCGATGCCGGCGCGATGGTTGGCGAGCGTGTGGCGCAGCGGGCTTTCGGGGACGGTGCCCGCGGCGAGTTGCCGTTCGAACTCGGGTGATTCCTCCATAGTCGCGCGGGCGACCCAGACACTGGCGGCGATGGCGGCGCCGACGAAGAAGGGAATGCGCCAGCCCCAACTGTCGAGGTCCGCCTGGCTCATCAGGCTGACCGTCAGCGCAGAAACGGCAACGGCGAGGAGGCCGCCCACCTCGCTCGATGCCGAGGCGAAGGACGCGACCAGCCCGCGCCTCGAAGGCTTCGCGCCCTCCATCAGATAGGCGACCACGCCGGTATATTCGCCGCCGACCGAGAACCCCATGACGCAGCGAAGCAGGATCATCAGCCAGCCCGCCGCCGGACCGATCTGCGCCCGCGTCGGCAGCAGTGCGATGGCGAGCATCGCCGCCGTCATCAACGCAACCGACGCCAGCATCATCCGCCGCCGGCCATAGCGGTCGCCTAGATGGCCGAACGCCAGCGCGCCCAGCGGCCGCATCAGATAGGCGATGGCGAACCCCGCAAGCGTCGCCAGCAACGATGCCGCTCCGCCCCCGAAAAACACCCGCGAAAGGACGGTCGCGAAATAGAGATAGAGGGTGAAGTCGTACCATTCGACAACGGTGGAGAAGGCCGCGACGCCCAGGGAAGCGCGGGAGATGGGTTGGTGCTCCTCACTCATTCGTGATCACCTAACAAATAGTCCGCTACGCTGTAGCAATGGCTCGCCTGGTAGGCGTTTCGGCCGCGGTTCATGTGGGTGAGGTTGAAGCGGCGGATGGCGCGTAACGCGTGCGCGTGGGCGAGGAATTTGCGGATCGACGCCGCGCCGCGCACCTTCACGCCCAGCGTGTCGGCTTTCCAGAAGAAGTGGCTGACATCCTCGGGACGTTCGACGCATTGCTCGATTAGGGCTTCGTCGAGATGGTCTGGTTCGGGCGATCCGTCCGTGGTGAAATCGGAGAGGTGCAGGATGAAGCGGGCTCGCAAGCCCTCCCCCTTGGGGGGAGGGTTGGGAG
>CAMPIY010000154.1 GCA_946886645.1 uncultured Sphingomonas sp. | reverse complement strand
CCGAGATCAAGCGCGACTTCGACTATCTCGCGCGCCTGTGGGACGAAATTCGCGAAAAGACGCTGGCGAGCTCGGCTCCGGCCCTGATCTATCGCGACAGTGACCTCATCAAGCGCGCGATCCGCGACCTTTATCATCGCGAAATCGACGAAGTGATTGTCGAGGGCGAGGACGGCTATAAGGCGGCACGCGGGTTCATGAAGCTGCTGATGCCCAGCCACGTCCGGCGCGTTCAGCAATATGTCGACCCTACCCCGGTTTTCCAGCGCTACGGCGTCGAGGACCAGCTGACCGCCATGTACCAGCCGATCGTTCAGCTGAAATCCGGCGGCTATCTGGTCATCAACCCGACCGAGGCGCTAGTCAGCATCGATATCAACTCGGGCCGCTCGACCCGCGAGCACAACATCGAGCAGACCGCCTTCGCGACCAACCTCGAAGCGGCCGCTGAAATCGCCCGCCAGCTACGCCTGCGCGACATGGCCGGCCTCGTCGTCATCGACTTCATCGACATGGAGCAGAACAGCCATGTCCGTAAGGTCGAAAAGGCGATGAAGGAGGCGCTGAAGAACGACCGGGCCCGCATCCAGGTCGGCCGCATTTCCGGCTTCGGCCTGATGGAAATGAGCCGCCAGCGGCTTCGCACCGGCGTCCTTGAAGCGTCGACCAAGGCCTGCCCGCATTGCGAAGGCACGGGCCTGATGCGTACGGCGTCCTCTTCCGGCCTTAGCGCGCTTCGGATTATCGAAGATGAGGCAGCACGCGGCCGCGGCGACCGGATCACTCTTCGTGCCGGCCGCGAAGCGGCGATCTATGTCCTCAATAAGAAGCGCGCCGAGCTGGCCGAGATCGAGGAACGCTACGGCGTGACCGTCGAGATCGCGATCGACGAGGCGTTCGAAGGGGCCCGGATGACGGTCGAAAGCTCGGGTGGACGCCCGCAGCCCAAGGAACGCCCCGTCTCTGCGCCGATCGTCGAGGACGACGAAGAAGATTATCTGGTCGAAGAGGATGAAGCCGAGGAGGCCGAGGAAGCCCGCGAGGAAGAAGGCGAACGCGGCGGGCGCCGCCGCCGTCGCCGTCGCCGTGGCGGGCGCGGCCGCAACCGGCGCGAATCCGAGGATGGCGCCGACGAGCGCGCTCCGGAAACCGCCGAGGAGGCCGGCGAGACACCCGAGGCTGAAGCGCTCGGCGCCGAAGAAGAGGGCGAAAAGCCCCGCTCGCGGCGTGGCCGTCGGGGCGGACGTGGCCGTCGCGGCGGCGTGAAGGATGCGGGGGCGGACACTGCCGCTACCGACGAACCGCCCATGGCCGACCAGCCGGTTTCCGAAGAGCCGGCTCCGGTCGACGCGGAGCCGGAAGCGGAGGAAAAGCCGAAAACCCGCCGCCGCCCCCGCGCCCGCAAGGCTGCCGAGCCGGTAGCCGAAACGGTCGAGGCCGCGGCGCCCGAAGTGGCCGCCGAACCAGCAACGGAAGAGAAGCCCAAGCGCAAGCCGCGGGCGAAAAAGGCGAAGGCCGATGACGCGCCGGCGCCAGCTGCCGAGACTCCTACGCCGACACCGGCCGCCAGCAACGATTCGGCTGCCGAGGAAGAAAATGGCAAGCCGCGCAGCGGCTGGTGGCAGCGAACCTTCGGCTGATCGATGTGGCCGGCCCGCGCTGATGATCCGCGGGCCGGTTTTCATCCGCTGTTCATGCTTGCGATGGGAGAGCGAGGCATGACCGTCCGGCTACCCCGCCTGGTCCAGCTGCTCATGCTCGGCCTGGTGCTGTTTTTCGCCACCGTCCAGCCGGCGGCGGCGCAGTCTCTGCTACGCGACAGTGAAACCGAATTGCTGTTCAAGGATGTCAGCGACCCCCTGATCGTTGCCGCCGGCCTCGATCCGAAGAGCGTCAAGGTCGTCCTGATCAACGATCCCGAAATCAACGCCTTCGTCGCCCAGGGCCAGGTGGTCTACATCCACAGCGGCCTGCTGACGGCGGCGGACAATGTGAACCAGCTTCAGGGCGTCATCGCGCACGAGCTGGGCCACGTCGCCGGCGGCCACGCGATCCGTATCTACGATGGCGTCAACAAGGCGACGGCGATCACGATTCTCAGCCTGGTGCTGGGGGCGGCTGCCATGGCGGTCGGTGCGGGCGACGCCGCCATGGGCATCATGGCCGCCGGCCAGCAGACGGCGATGGGCAGCCTCTACGCCTTTACCCGGGCACAGGAATCCAGTGCCGATTTGGCGGGCGCAAAATATCTCTCGGCCGCGGGCGTCAGCGGCAAGGGCAGTTTGGAGTTCTTCAAGAAGCTGCAGAACCAGGAATACCGCCTGGGGATTTATGCCAAGGATAGCTACGACCGCACCCACCCGCTATCGAGCGAGCGTATCGACGCGCTGACCGAACTCTACAAGAAAGACCCGGCCTGGAACCGCCCGATCGACCCCGCGCTCGAAGCGCGGTTCGAACGGGTGAAGGCGAAGCTGATCGGCTATGTGACGCCCAAGCAAGCGGTCAATTTCTATCCGGAGACGGACAAGAGCGTCCCGGCCCACTACGCCCGCGCCTACGCCTATCATCTGGGCGCCTATCCGGACAAAGCCAACGCGGAGGCTGACGCGCTGCTGGCGACGGCGCCCAACGATCCATTCTTCCTTGAGCTAAAGGGTCAGATCCTGCTGGAAGGCGGGCACCCGACGGAAGCTATCGTGCCGCTTCGCAAGGCGGTCGCCAATGCGCCCGACATGCCGATGATCGCGGTGATGCTGGGCCACGCCCTCATCGCGTCGGAGAAGCCCGAATATTTCGCCGAGGCGAAGCAGGTGCTGAAGAATGCGGTCAACCGCGACAATGACAATCCGTTCGCCTGGTACCAGCTTGGCATCGTCTATGACCGTGAGGGGGATCAGCCCCGCGCCGCGCTCGCGACCGCGGAGCGCAACAACCTCGAAGGCAAGAACAAGCTGGCCCTCGCCAGCGCGAAGATGGCCATGGCGGGCCTGAGGCCGGGGACGCCGGACTATCTTCGGGCGCAGGATATCGCCATGGTGTCCGAGGAAGCGGTCAAGAAGGACAAGAAGCGCGGTGAGCGAGACGAGTAAATCGCCCTGGGGGGCGGCGATCGGGGGCGGTATCGTGGGTGCCGTCCTGACCGCCGGAGCCATGATGCTTGCCGGCCCGTCGCTGTTCGGCGAGCGGATGGTGCGCGACGCGCTATTGTCGAACCCGGAAATGATCATGGAGGCCGGCGACGTCCTTCGCGACAAGCAATATGCCCAGACGCTGGCCCCGATCCGGGCGAGCCTTGAAACACCGTTCCATTCGAGCTGGAAAGGCGCCGCGAAGCCGGACGTCACCCTCACCTATTTCTTCGACTATGCCTGCGGATACTGCCGCCAGAGCAACCCCGACATCGAGCGGCTGCTGAGCGAGGACAAGGGCCTGCGCGTCGTCTACCGCGAACTGCCGATCCTGGGGCCCGAGAGCGTCGACGCGGCGCGCGTGTCGCTGGCCGCATCGAAAGCGGGCAAATTCGTCCAATATCACGATGCGCTTTACGCGGCCGGCCGCCCCGGCCCCGACACCATCGCCATCGCCGCGCGCGCCGCCGGAGTCCCCGCCCAGCCCATCAACGATCCCACCCAGGAAGCCGAACTCCGGGCAAACATGGGCCTCGCCAGCCAACTCGGCGCGACCGGAACGCCGCTGTTCATCGTCGGCGACCGGGTCATCAACTCGGCCGTGGGCTATGAAGGATTGAAGGAAGCGATCAAGGCCGCCCGATCCAAGGGCTAGGCCGCGTTCCGGCCCTTGAACCCCTGGGCGATTACATACCACTCGCTTGAATCCTTGCGGCTCGCGGGCGGCTTGGCGTGTTTCACGGTGGTGAAATGCCGCTTCAGCTCGGCGACCAAATTGTTGTCCGCCCCGCCAGCCAGCACCTTGGCGACATAAGCGCCGCCTGGTTTCAGCACTTCCCTCGCAAACTCCAGCCCCGCTTCGACCAGCGCCATGGTGCGCAGATGATCGGTCTGCGGGTGGCCGACGGTATTGGCGGCCATGTCGGACAGGACTAGGTCGGCATCGCCCGCCAGCGCTTCGCGCAGCGCGTCCGGCGCATTTTCGTCCATGAAGTCCATCTGCAGGATGGCGACGCCGTCGATCGGGTCGGTCGGCAGGAAATCGATGCCCGCGACCCGCGCGGCGGGCGCTTTCTTGCGCACCACCTGGCTCCATCCGCCGGGCGCGATGCCGAGGTCGACGACGCCCTTCACGCCCTTCAGCAGCCCGAATTTCTCGTCGAGCTCGATCAGCTTATAGGCCGCGCGGCTTCGATAGCCCTCGGCCTTGGCGCGCTTCACATAGGGGTCGTTCAGCTGGCGCTCCAGCCAGCGCGTCGAACTGACCTTGCGCCCCTTGGCGGT
>CAMPIY010000153.1 GCA_946886645.1 uncultured Sphingomonas sp. | reverse complement strand
CCAGCGCGGTTTCCTGCGGCGGAGAGGATAGTGTGCGTCCGCTCGCTTCCGCCGCTGCGAACCGCGCAGCCAGCAAGCCAACCGCCGCACTTTCGACATAGCCTTCGCAGCCGGTGATCTGCCCGGCGAAGCGGATGTTGGGCATCGCCTTCAATCGCAGCTCGCCATCCAGCAACTCGGGCGAGCGGATGAAGCTGTTGCGGTGGATTCCGCCGAGCCGCGCGAACTCGGCGTTTTCCAGGCCCGGGATGGTCCGGAATATCCGCACCTGCTCGCCATGCTTCAGCTTGGTCTGGAAGCCGACCATGTTCCAGAGCGTGCCGAGCGCATTGTCCTGGCGCAGTTGGACGCACGCATAGGGCCAGCGACCGGTCTTGGGATCGTCGAGACCGACGCCCTTCATCGGGCCGTAGCGCAGCGTTTCGACCCCGCGGGCCGCCATCACCTCGATCGGCATGCAGCCTTCGAAATAGGGCGTATCTTTCTCCCACTCCTTGAACTCGGTCTTTTCGCCCTCGTTCAGGGCGGCGACGAAGGCTTCGTATTGCTCCTTCGTCATCGGGCAGTTGATATAATCCTTGCCGCCCTTGTCCCAACGCGCGGCCATCCAGCAGACATCCATGTCGATGCTGTCGCGATGGACGATCGGCGCAATCGCGTCGAAGAAAGCGAGGGCGTCGCTGCCGGTCACCTTGGCGACGGCATCGGCGAGGCCCGGGGCGGTGAGCGGGCCGGTGGCGATGATCGTCGAGCCGGAAGCGGGGAGGGTATCGATCCGCTCACGAACGACCTCGATGTTCGGATGGGCCGCGATCCGTGACGTCACCTCGGCTGCAAAGCCTTCGCGGTCGACCGCCAGCGCGGAGCCTGCCGGAACGCGATGCTTGTCGGCCGCGGCCATGATCAGGGAGCCAAGCGCCCGCATTTCCTGATGGAGCAGCCCGACCGCATTATTCTCCGCATCGTCGGAGCGGAAGCTGTTCGAGCAGACCATCTCGGCCAGCCGGTCGCTTTCATGCGCCGGAGTCATATCACCCCCGCCGCGCATTTCACTGAGGCGCACTTTCAGACGCGCTTCGGCCAACTGCCAGGCGGCTTCGGACCCGGCAAGGCCGCCGCCGATGATATGAACGTCATGATCCATGGCGCGCGCTTAATCGCGTCCCCATATGCAAGTCCATGAAACTCTTCACCATCGGCTATGAAGCCACCACGATGGCCGAGTTCCTCGATGCCCTGACCAAAGCAGGCGTCGAGCGGGTGATCGATGTCCGCGCCGTGCCCAATTCGCGGCGGCCGGGCTTTTCGAAGACGCCGCTTCGCAATGCCCTTGCGGAGGCGGGTATCGACTATGTCCATCTCCGTGCGCTCGGAACTCCGGCCGAAGGGCGCGAGGCGGCGCGGAAGGGACGGCACGACGATTTGAAGCGCATCTATGCGGCCCAGCTCGATCTACCGGAGGCGATCGTCGCGGCCGAGCAGATGAAGGAGCTCGCGGGCGAAAAGCCGAGCGCCTTGCTCTGCTACGAGCGAGAGCCAGCGGGGTGCCATCGGACGCTTCTGTGGAAGGCCGCGCTTCCCGAAGCGGAGATCGTCGACCTCTACGCCTGAGGCTCTGTCGGGTAGGTGATCCGGCCGCTCCTCGGCCGTGCGGCAGGCGTCATCGTGGCCGGCTCCATCCTGCCAGCGCCCATCAGGTGGAACACCTCGACACCGCGTTCGATGAGATAGTCGGCGATAATCCGGCGGTGACAGCGCCACCACACCGCTTCGGAACACATGATCGCGACGCGCCTCTCGTCCGCCAGCGCCAAAAGCTCTTCCAGCCCGGACTCGAAACCGTCCGACAGCGCATAATCCGCATAATTGTGGAAGCTCCGATTGGTCCACCAGTCATTGGTTTCGGGCGGCACTTCCTTCGATCGGCCGCGCAGCCCGCCTAGTGCGGCAATCCGGCGGTAACCGATCTGCCAGGGCGCCAGGCCATCCGGCAGCGCATCCTCATTATATTGCGGGTTGGTCCGCGATCTCGGAACCGTCCGGACATCGACCACCATCCCGACCTCGCCGGTACGAAGGAGCTCGACGAATTCCGGGATGGTTCGGGTCGAATGGCCGATGGTGAAAATCGGACGGATTTATACCTCCGCCGGAGCTTCGGGAGCGGTGGTTCCGACGATCAGCGCCTCGATATCCGGGATCGGACGGCGGGTCATTTCCTTGGGAATTTCGCACACGACCCGGCGTTCCGCTTCCTTGTGGAGCTTCTTGCGGATTTCGCCCAGCGTGCGGGGCGGGGCGATGATCGCCAGCGCCTCGAAATCATTCTCAAGCGCGCGCCGGTTGACCTCTTCCGCCGCGCTGTGGGCCCAGCGATCCTCTTCCAGCTGGTGAAAATCGGTCTCTTCATAGGTCACCCGGCCGCTGTAGCCCGCCGACTGCCCAATCGCGCCCGGCGCGTCGGTCTTCATCTCCTTGTCGTCCAAATCCTGCCGCTCGTCATGCGCTTCGGTGCGAAGGTCGATCTGGTTCTGGTCGCCTTCGTTGCGGAAGAAGAGCGTCTTGCGGCCGTCGGTAACCAGGACAAGGGCATTGTTGGCGAGCGGCATCATGGTCTCCTCCATTTGGGTTTGCCGATTCAACGCGCCCGCCGACGCCCCCGTTCCTCGCTACGCTTCGTCGCCGGACGCTAAATCCTCTCCAATCGTCGCGCCGGTATCGGGCGCGATCTCGTCGCCGCCATCCAGCTCGACATCTTCTTCCTCGCTCTCGTCGATGCGGGCGACCGACACGACCTTTTCCCGGTCGGCAACGTTGAAGATGGTGACGCCCTGCGTGTTGCGGCCTGCGATGCGAATGTCGCCGACCGTGGTGCGGATCATCTTGCCCTGGTCCGTCACCAGCATGAGGGATTCGCCCGGCTTGACGGGGAAGCTGGCGACCACGCCGCCATTCCGTTCGGAGGTGACGATATTGATGATGCCCTGGCCGCCACGGTTGGTGCGGCGATACTCGTAGGTCGACGAGCGCTTGCCATAGCCATTCTCGGTGACGGTCAGCAGGAATTGCTCGCCCTCGACGATCTCGGCGTAGCGATCCGCCGGCAAGGAGCAGTCCATGTCCTTCTCGCGCCAGGCGGGGCACTTCAGATAGGCCTCGCGCTCCTCGGGCGAGGTGCCGACGCGCCGCAGGATCGACATGGAAATGACCTGGTCGTCGTCGATCAGCCTGACGCCGCGAACGCCCATCGAGGCGCGGCTCTGGAACTCGCGCACATCGGTCGACTTGAAGCGGATCGCCTTGCCGTTGCGGGTGGCAAGCAGCACGTCGTCATCCTCGGTCAGCAGCTTCACGCCGATGATCCGGTCGAGGCTGTCTTCCTCGCTCTCCTCGCCATCGTCCGACGTCCCGAACTTCATCGCGATCTTGCCGGCGGTTGGGATGTTGGTGAAGGCGTCCATCGAGTTGCGCCGTACCGTTCCCTTCGCCGTGGCGAACATGATGTGCAGCCCGCCCCATTCTTCCTCGTCCTGAGGCAGTGGGAGAACGGTGGTAATGGTCTCGCCTTCCGAAAGCGGCAGCAGGTTGACCATCGGGCGGCCCTTGGCGGTCGGACCGCCTTCGGGGAGCTTCCACACCTTCATCCGGTAAACCCGGCCGATGTTGGAGAAGAACAGCACCGGATTGTGGGTCGAGGTCACGAACAGCTCGGTGACGATGTCCTCGTCCTTGGTGCTCATTCCGCTGCGGCCCTTGCCGCCGCGCTTCTGTTCGCGGAACAGGGCGAGGGGAGTGCGCTTGATGTAGCCGGTCATGGTCACGGTCACGACCATGTCCTCGACCTCGATCAGGTCCTCGTCGTCCAGGCCATCGAATGCAGCCGTGATTTCGGACACGCGCGGAGTGACGAACTCGGCCTCGACCGCGTCGAACTCCTCCAGCATCACTTCATACAGGCGAGCGCGATTTCCAAGGATTTCAAGCAGTTCTCCGATATTCTTCGCAAGCTCTTCCAGCTCGCCGCCAATCTCGTCGCGACCGAGCGCGGTAAGGCGATGCAGGCGAAGTTCGAGGATCGCTTTCACCTGCGCATCGGAAAGCTTGTATTTTTCCTTCCTGGCCTGCGGCTCGACCGCCTCGACCAGCTGGATGTATGGCCGGATTTCCTCGCCGGGCCATTCGCGGGCGAGCAATTTCTCGCGCGCTTCGGCCGGGCTGGCCGACCCGCGGATCAGCTTCACCACCTCGTCCAGGTTCGTAACCGCGACGACGAGGCCGAGCAGGATATGGGCGCGTTCGCGGGCTTTCAGCAACTCATACTTCGACCGGCGGGTGATGACCTCTTCGCGGAACTTGACGAAGCTCTCGATGATGTCGCGCAGCGCCAGCGTTTCCGGGCGGCCGCCGCGAATGGCGAGCATGTTGGCCGGGAAGCTCGACTGCGCCGG
>CAMPIY010000152.1 GCA_946886645.1 uncultured Sphingomonas sp. | reverse complement strand
ATCCCTTCCAGGCGGCAACCGCGACGGCAAGCACAGCCTTCGCGCATCAGGAATAAGAGCCACCCGTCACCCCGGCTTGGCTACTCGTACCACCTTCACCCGGCGCGAGCGCTCCGTCGCGCCCTCGGTTTCTTCAGCGCATAGGACCTCACCAGCACGTCGGCCGGCAATGCCCATTTTTCCTTGAGATTCCGGATCATGGAAAGCGACAGCGAGCGCTTTCGGGTCAGAACCTCCGATACACGGCCTCTGCCGCCGATCATCGGCTCAAGATCGGTCCGGTCGGCGCCCCGTTGCTCCATTGCGAATTCCAGCAGAGCGATCGGGTCAGGCGCATCGATGGCATGATGCTCGGCTTCATAAGCTTCGACCAGCGTTGCGAGCACGTCCAGCCGGTCGCCCTCCACAGTCCCGGAGCGGGCGGTCATCAATCCATCGATCTCTGCCAGCGCAGCCTCATAATCCGCTTCCGTCCGGATCGGCCGCACCATCACCAGCTCAGACATTCCTCACGTCCACTTCGTCATATTCCCGATGCGTGCCAACAAATCGCACATAGATGATGCGGAACTCGAAATTGATCCAAGCCACCATCCGATACTTGTTGCCTGCGATGTTGAAGACCACCCGGTCGCCAACGGCGCTTGCACTTCGGTACTGCTCCTTCACCTCGGCGAAATTGCCCCAGTCGGCCTCCTTCGCGATGGCGTACCACGCCTTGAGCGGCTGCTCGCTGTCGCCCCGATTGGGAAGCTGCCAGTGATCCTTCAGCCTTTTCTGTGAGATGATACGCATGACCGGTTAACATGTTCCCAATTTGGGAGCAAGGAAAATCAAAGCAAATTCCCCTGCTTCCCCGCCGCCTCGTCCTCGCCTCCCGCCAACTCCATCAGTCGCCGTGCGATCGCGTGAAACAGGCCTTGGGCATGGGCGGACGCCCAGGCCCCGTCGCAAAAGCGTTCGCCGCGCTGAATTGTTCTCAACAGGTAGCGACAATCCTGCCGGGTCATGCCCGCGACCATTTCCGGAGTGAAGCTGCTCGCGCCCGCTGCCCGCAGGAAATGGTCACGCCATTCAAGGTAATCCTCCTGACCGCGGTCCCCAAATCCCGCCCGGAAAAACGTTTCCCAAATCCGATACATGACCGGAAGATAGCCGACTCCCTGCACAACAAATTCGTTCGGCGCCTCTTCCCGCAAATAGGGCCTGCCATCCGTAACCGGTTCGCCCGGCGCTGGCATTTGATCCAGCATGTCCGGCAGCGAAGGAAAGGGCTCGGCGCTGGTCAGATGAGCGTCCCCTGCGCACCCTTCTGGTGGCTGGCCCGTGTCTCCACTCGCGACGCCTTCTTCACCGGGCTGATCAGCGGCGGAAGCTTCGGCATCGGCCCGTGGAAGAATTGCGCGATCGTAACGATCTGCAACGCCGGGAAGCGAGGGATGTTATGCGGATCGCCACCAATCGGCACTTCGATCAGAGGATGACTGGCTTCCTCGTCTCTCATGCCCTTGGTCGGCATGGACTTCATGATGAACAGGCCAAATTCATGCCCGTCGCGCTTCATCACCTGGCCCAAATCACGCACCATTGCTGGATTGACGTTGTCACCGGCCTTGACGCTGATCACGCCGGTTTTGATCTTCCCATCCCCAGCCAGATAGTTGAACCAGCCGTCGACCCCCTTGTCGCCGCCCTTCTTGTCGCGCGGGAAGCCGCCGACTTGCCAGCACACCCATTGCTGGAACTGGTGCGGATCATCTTCGGCCAGCCGTTCGGCGCTGGCCAGGTCCTTGGGCACGCCGACCGTCTCGAACTCGATCCCCGGATAGCCGGAGCGCATCCGGTCCTCGATCATGCCGATGGCGATATGGGTGACGTCGATCCCGATCCACTGCCGCCCAAGCTTCTGCGCCGCATCCACCGCCGTTCCGCAGCCGCAGAAGGGATCGAGCACCACGTCGCCCTCGTTCGACGAGGCGGCGATGATCCGTTCGAGCAGCGCGCGGGGTTTTTGGGTGGGATAGCCGAGGCGTTCGCCATCGTTGCTGATCCCTCGCAACATTGAAATGTCGTCCCACCAATCCTGAACCGCGATGCCCTTACTCTCGTCAAGATAGCGCTTCATGTAGGGACGACCCGTCGACGAATAGACTAGCCGTCCTTCCGCACTCATTTTTCGCATATTCTCAATTGAGTAAGCCCAATAACGACCATTGGGCGGTTCCGGCTGAGCGTACACCCACCCTTCAACAGGGCTTCTGAACTCCTCGCCCAAATCAGCTTGCCAATCATTCTCGCCTGCGCGCCGCTTGATCGGCCACCCATAGCTTACGTTGCCACCAGCTTTCGCGGCTGTGAGGTCGGCCTTGTTGTATCGCCTCCCATCGTCATCCAAGTTTCGATACCAGGAGTCCGCGGTCTTTGTGGGCAGCGGCAGGTGCAACGTGTTCCAAACGGTTTGCGACGACTTCCGATAAAAGAAAATTACGTCATGGACTCGCCCGAAATGAGTTGCGCCCTGCTTGGCGTCATTGTGTGCGTCTGATCGCTTCCATACAATTTCATTGACGTAATTCTCGGCTCCGAACACCGCGTCCAGCACCAGCTTGAGGTAGTGGCTCGCGGTCGGATCGCAGTGGAGGTACAGGCTGCCCGTATCCTTCAGCACCCGGTGCAGCTCGACCAGCCGCACCGCCATCATCGCCAGATAGGCCATCAGCGGGTTCTCGCCGATGCCGGTCCGCATCGCCTCCATCATCACTTGCAGCGGGCGGTTGGTCCCGGCGGCGATGTCGAGCAGCGCATTCTTCGATGCTTCGCCCCAGGTCCAGGTATCGTCGAACGCCTCGATGCTGGCATCCGCGCCGGCCCCGCTCGCCGACTTGAACAGCACGTTATAGCCCGCGTTCGAATTGAACGGCGGGGTCGAGGTAGATGAGGTCGACGCATTCGTCGGGAAACGAGCGCAGCACATCCAGATTGTCGCCGTAGAATAGCTTGTTCACACGCACCCCCTCGCCCCGAGCAATCCGAAGCGTAGCGTCTGGGCCGGGCATGGCAACCATGGTCGCGGGCCGGGTTCGATACCGGCTGTGGTGGTTTACGCTGGACTTAACGAGCGGGTATCAGGCGCATCTTTCCCTCCGCCAGCTTGGGCTCCGATTAAGCTCTTGCCTTCCGTCAATTCGGTTCGGCCGCGCCACGGCCTTCCCACCTATCGCCCAGAGCAGCCTGTCCTTCCACGCCGCCGCGACCCGTACCCGATAGCGCGCCGGGCGAGGTCGCTCAACCGCAAGGCCGCCCTTAACCCCGCCTCGCCTCGATTTCCGCAAGCGACCGGTCGATTTCCTTCGACCAGCTCTTTCCCTGCGCCCGCGCTTCCTCGATCGCATCCTCGAGCGCGAAGGGATCATGAGCCTGAAGCGCCGTCATCATGGCGTCGGCCTGGTCCAGGTCTTTCTGCCGCTTGACCCGGTCGTGCGTCCGCCGTTGCGCGACCATCAATTTGTGGACGGCGAAGCGCGCCGGTCGGGGCACGCGGACGGCGACGCCGGCGCCCCACAGGGCCACGGCGGGAACCGGGTTCTCGATCAGCCATCGCAAATGCTGCAAGGGTTCCGCACCGGCTTCCAGCTTGGGCAACGGCACCGCCCTTTCCCCCCGCCGCCGCGCCTGGGACAACAGGTCAACCAGATAGCCCTGATCATTGCGAAAGCGCGCCGCCGGCCGCCCGGGATCGATCGGCATCACCGCCGTGAAGGTCGGGTCGGCCCGCCGCAAAATGGCTTCCATGGATTCCGGGGGATCGGCGCTGATCGCCAGGTTGACCGTGGCAAGGTCGAGATCGCCGGTCATCAGCAGCGGGGCGGGCAGGCGGCGGCCGACCAGCGGCTCGCTCACCTGATAGGCCATCATCCCGACCAGCACCGCCCCGTCGCGGAACAGGCCGGCATAGGCGATGGCGTCCAGCGCCGCGCCCAGCATTCGATTCGGGGCGGCCAGCCCGGCGCTCTTCAGCATGGAGACGGTCTTACGCCGCGCCTTGGCCAGCTCCATGCCGCGCGCCATGGACAGCGCCCGCGCTTCGGCGGCGGGATCGCCCGCCCGGCCGATGAAATGATCGATCCGGCCCGTCCCTACCGGCAATTTGGCATAATGATAGGCGATGCCGTCCCGTTCACGCTGGTACACGGTGCCCGCGAGCGGCGCCGTTTCCACCTGCTGCAACAGGTCGGCGAATAGCGTTTGAACGCTGGGGTTGAATTCTTTCGTCATGTACAGACAAATTTTGTAAAACTGTCTGTACGAAATTGCAAGAAAAATGTACAGACAGTTTTTCAAAACATGTCTGTACGAAACTAGGGGGTCAGTACCCCATCAGCGCCAGCACCTCGCGCCGGCTGCGCTCATCCTCGCGGAAGGTCCCCATCATCCGGCTCGTCGTCATCATCACCCCCGGCGTGCCGACGCCCCGCGCGG
>CAMPIY010000151.1 GCA_946886645.1 uncultured Sphingomonas sp. | reverse complement strand
TTCAATTCACTGCACATCTCACGGAAATAACCGGACATTTCGTCAGCGAATTCTAGTGTGTCGCGTCCCGCACCACGCGCGGTCTGGACCATCTTCAGGCCATGCTCGTCCGTGCCTGTGACGAAACGCACGTCGCGCCCCTGGGCGCGGCGGAACCGCGCCATCGCATCGGCCGCGATCGCCTCATAGGCGTGGCCGATATGCGGCCTTCCGTTGGGGTAGCTGATCGCGGTGGTGATGTAGAAAGGCTCGGACATTGCCGAAGCCCCTAGAGCCTGATCGTCTGAGATGGAAGCGCCTCGCGCTTCCGACGAAGGCGTGAATCAGGCTCTCACAAAAAGGCTTGGCACCGCCCTAACGCTTCAAGGCAACCGAGGCGAGGATGCCGCCAAGCTCGAACACCGTCGCGCCGGGATCGAGCGACAGGCGCGGGGCGATGGCGACGGTCTGGCGGGCACGCTCATAGGCATCCAGCGCCCTGCCCCTCGCCTCCCCTTCAAGGTTTATCGCTTCGCGGGCCAGAAGACCGGGAACCAGTTGCAGGAAGGCGGCATAGCGGTCCGCGGCGGCTTTCGTTCCGAGCGCGCTCGCCAGCTTCGAACGCCGCATATTGTCGGGATCGCCCTGGCGCAGGATGGCCTGAGCCTCGCTTTCCAACGGGGCCAGATCGAGCGCGGCAATGTCGATCCCGCGCCCAATGGAGCCCTCCGCGAATTCAACCAGTTGCGCGATTTTGCCGGGGTTTTCGTCGGGAAGTGAAAGGCTTAGCAATGACGTCATGACTTCATCGTCAAGCCGCGCGAAGTCCAGCCTGCGGCAGCGGGAGCGGATCGTCGGCAGCAATCTTCCCGGCGCATGGCTAACGAGGAAGAAGACAGTGTTGGCTGGCGGCTCCTCCAGCATCTTGAGCAGCGCATTGGCACCGGCCCCTTCGAGATCATCGGCCGTGTCGAATACAATTGCTCGCCAGTCCGAAAGGCTGGTTGTTAGATTGAGCGATCTGCCGACTTCGCGGACTTGGTCGACCAGAATATTTTTGAAGAGTGTGCCGGGCTTCTTGGGATTTTCGATGCGCTCGATCCAGATCAGATCTGGGTGACTTCCAGCCGCAATTAGCTTCGCGATAGGATGCTCCTCAGGCGTTTCCAGCCCTGGCAGCTCAACCGGCGGTCCTGCCGCCTCTGCCAACACCCGCGTTGCGGCCTTTAGCGCAAACGTCGCCTTGCCGACGCCCTTGGGGCCCGCCAGCAGCCATGCATGGTGCAGGCGCCGCGCCTCCCACGCGCTTGCGAACTGCTCGACCGCCTTGTCCTGACCAACGATCACGGCAGCAGGTCGCCCAGCGCATAGAGCAAGCGCGCGGTCACCGTAGCCTCCGACCCGCTCGCATCGATCAGTTTCACCCGATCCGGCTCCCGTTCGGCCATCGCCCGGAACCCGGCGTCCACCGCAGCATGATAGCTCGGCGGCCGCGACCCGATCCTGTCGCCCGGATTGCCGTCGCGCACACGCGCCCTCGTTCCACCTTCGGATTCATCGAGAGTCAGCACCAACGTGCGATCCGGAAGGAAATCGAGGCTTCCGAAGCGATGCAGGTCGCGAACCGCATCGATGCCAAGTCCGCCGGCCTCGCCCTGATAGGCGAGCGAACTGTCGAGGAAACGGTCAGACAAGACCCATTCGCCCCGCTCAAGCGCCGGACGGATGGTCGTCTCGACATGGTCGGACCGCGCCGCCGCGAACAGCAACGCCTCGGCCCTTGGGTTCCAGCGAGTTTCCTCACCTTCCAGCAACAGCTTGCGGATCGCCTCCGCGCCCGGGCTTCCGCCGGGCTCTCGGGTGACAAGCACCGTCAAGCCCCGCCCCTGCAGGGCGGCCGCAAGGGCGGTCAACTGGGTAGACTTGCCGACCCCTTCCCCGCCCTCAAGGCTGATGAAGCGCCCCCGCGCCATTCGCTCAGGCCATCCCGAACAATTGCTTGAGGCCGATCCAGGCCCGTCCGAAGAAGCCGGCTTCCCCGACCGCGTCGGCCGCGACCAGCGGCATCACCTGTTCGCCGTCCGGCATCGCCACGACCAGGTCGGCGACATGCTGGCCCTTGGCGATCGGTGCCTTGATCGGGCCTTGATAGCGGATCTTCATCGCGCCGACCTTGGACAGCACGCCGGCGGGAATGGTCAGGGCCAGATCGCGCGGCGCGACCAATTGCACTTCGCTACTGCTTCCCAGCTGGACCTGCGCGGTGCCGACGTTGGTGCCGGCCTTGAACAGCGGCTTCGCCTGCCAGGCATTGAACCCCCACTGCATCAGCCGCACGGACTCGCTGATCCGCTGGTTGAAGCTATCGAGTCCGGCAATGACCATGATCAGGCGGCGCCCATTCTGCTCGGCCGAGCCGGTGAAGCCATAGCCCGCCTCTTCGGTATGGCCGGTCTTCAACCCGTCCGCTCCGGCGACCTTGCCGAGCAGCGGGTTGCGGTTGGCCTGGGTGATGTCGGCGCCGGAACCCAGCGTCTTGCCCCAGGTGAAGCTCGTTTGCGCATAGAATTGCTTGTAGAGCTTGGGATGGTTTTCGATCTCGGCCCTAGCCAGCGTCGCCAGGTCTCGCGCCGTCACATATGTCCTTCCTTCATCGGGCCAGCCATTCGAATTGCCGAAGTGGCTGTTGGTAAGGCCAAGCCGCTTGGCATTCTCGTTCATCACATTGGCAAAGGCTTCTTCAGTCCCGGCGATGCACTCCGCCAGCACGACCGACGCGTCATTGCCCGACAGCGTCACGATGCCGTGAAGCAGGTTTTCGACGCTGACCTGCTCGTTCGGTGACAGAAACATGGTCGATCCGGCCTTGGGACCATGCCACTTCTCCCAGGTTTCCGGGCGAACGGTGCACATTTTGTTGAGCGCCAGATCGCCGCGGTCGATCAGCTCAAAGGCGACGTTGGTGGTCATCATCTTGGCCATCGACGCGGGCGGCATCCGGCGGTCGGCATCCTTCGACAGGAGCACTGCCCCCGACGAAAGGTCGATCAGATAGGCAATCGGAGCCGGAGTATCGAACGGCGGGGCCTTCGCAGGCGCGGCCGAAGCGAGGAGCAGGGACAGGGCGGACAGGGAAAGCGTGGCGCGGATCATGGAGGGCTTCGAATCCTTCGATCGGTGGAACAATGTCTTGTCTAACGCTCCGTTCGAAGCGGCGCGAGTGCTATCCGCGCCGCGAAATGGCATCGGCCAGCAAGCCGATGGTCAGCGCATAATAATTCGAGCAATTATAATCGAGGATCGACCTGTAGTTGGTCGTCAGCAAATAACCGTCGGCATAAGCGCCCGGCGTTTCCATCAAGGTCGCCATCTCATTATCTGGAACCCGGCCGTCGGCCGGCCTGACGCCCATTGCCCGCCATTCGCGAACGGTCAGCCAGCGGCTGTGGCGATTGTAAACCGCCGGGCACCGAGGGGCCCTGAGGCCTGAACGGATTGCTGCGCGGTTGAGATTGTCGGGCACCGACACCGGGACACCCCATGGCAGGTTCGCCTTCCACCCCGCGTCGCGCAGATAATTGGCGATCGATGCGAAGGCATCGTCCTCGCTGCGCCAGATGTCGGCATCGCCGTCGCCGTCGCCGTCCGCCCGAAGCCGCAAGGCCACCGACGGCATGAATTGCGGATAGCCCGTTGCCCCGGCGTAGCTTCCCTTGAGCGTGCTGCGCCGGACTCCTTTGTCGAGCAGCTGGAGCGCGGCAACGAATTCGCCCTCGAACATCGAACGGCGCCGGCCCTCATAGGCCAGCGTGGCCAGCGCTTCGAGCAGGTCGAATGTCCCGGTAATCGCTCCGTAGCTCGTTTCCTTGCCGTAAATGGCGATGATGACGGACGGTTCGACGCCATAGCGCTCGCGGATTCGCGACAGGTTGGCCCAGTGCCCGGCGTAACGCGAGTAACCGCGGCTGATTAGCGACCTGGTGATATGCCGGTCGATATATGGCCCGAATGACGACGGCGCGCTCCCGCTCGTCGATGTCGGCCGCTGCGAGCGGTCGAGTTCGATGACTCGGTTATTGAGCTGAAGAAAGGGGACAACCGACTGGATCGTAGCTTCCCGCACGCCAGCGCTGCGAGCCAGTGCAGCCAGCCTCGCCTTATAGGCCGCGTAGCCCGTCGACGCGGCCGCGGGCTGGGCCAGGATGAGCGGAGCACGAGGCTGCGGAGCAGTGGCCGGCTGTTGCACGATCAGTGGCACGCGCGGCGGGGACTGCGCTGGCAACGGCGCCAGCGGGTCCACCTGGCTGCTCGATGCCATCACGGCCACCGTCAACGCCCCCAAAATCTTCATTCCACCTCCAGCGATCATTCACTTAGGCTAACGCGGCCCAGGTGAACCGCCCATGCATGTTCGTCCCGCGTCTTGCACGGGCCATCGCCGTCGCTTAGGCGAATTCGACCGGAGAGGTGGCCGAGTGGTTTAAGGCAGCGGTCTTGAAAACCGCCGTGGGT
>CAMPIY010000150.1 GCA_946886645.1 uncultured Sphingomonas sp. | reverse complement strand
GGAGTGAATGATGAACAAGAGCTTGTTTGCGTTGCCTTTTCTTGCGGCTACACTGATCGCGGCCAAGCCCGCTCCGCCGCCCGCGAAGCCCGTCGTCACGCTCACGACTCCCGCCGAAGTCGCGGCAGATCCCGCCAATCGCTGGACGCTTAACCTGTCCAACGGGGGTCATGTGGTCATCCAGCTCCGCCCGGACGTCGCTCCAGGCACCGTCTACCGGATCCAGCAGCTCACCGCTCAGGGCTTCTACAACGGCCTCACCTTCCATCGCGTGATCCCGGGCTTCATGGCCCAGGGTGGCGACCCCAAGGGCACCGGGGAGGGCGGATCGCCGCTTCCCGACCTTGCTCCTGAGTTCAACGACCTGCCGCACCTTCGCGGAGTTGCCTCCATGGCTCGCGCCGAGCAGCCCAACAGCGCCAACAGCCAATTCTTCATCATGCTCGCCCCGCGCTTCACCCTCGATCACAAGTACAGCGCTTTTGGGCGAGTGGTCGAAGGCATGTCCGCCGTCGATCAAATCGCGGTGGGTGAGCCGCCCGCCGAGCCCACAAGGATCGTGAGCGCGACGATCGGCGGCCCACTGCCCGCGCCGCCCGTGCTTGCCGCGGCGCCCGAACCAGCGCCTGCGCCAGTTGCTGCGGCGGCACCGACTTCCGAGGCGACGCCTGCGGCTGTGGCGGAACCGGCACCCGAAGCGGCGCCCGCGCCCACGGCCGCGGAACCGGCTCCCGAAGCGGCCACCGCGCCCGCGCCCGCGGACGACGAATTGCATGCTCAAGCCACCGCGGAAGTGGAGGCAGACGCAGCTGCGGCGGCGACTGCCGTTGAGGGCGCAACCAAGAATGACGAGCCCGTCTCCGCTCCGGAACAGCCCTCGCAAGAGGCGTCGACCCCGCAATAACGCTCCTGCTTCGATACGCCGTTGCACGTCACTTCGGCATGGGCGGTTTCCTTGGCCGCTCGTCCTGAGTAGCGCCTGAGCATCGCGAAGCAGCGTATCGAAGGACTTATGCGCGTAGAAGAATTCAACTTCGACCTTCCGACCGACCGCATCGCCCTACGTCCGGCTCGTCCGCGGGATTCCGCGCGGATGCTGCTGGTTGAGGGTGAAAGGCTGTCGGATCGCGGGGTGCTTGACCTCCCCTCGATCCTCCGGCCGGGCGATGTGCTGGTGTTCAACGACACGCGTGTCATTCCAGCCCAGCTCGAGGGAAAGCGCGGCGAGGCGAGCATCGGTGCCACGCTGCACAAGCGCGAAGGGTTGAGGGGGTGGTGGGCGTTCGTCCGCAACGCCAAGCGGGTACGGGACGGCGACGTCGTCGAGTTCGGCGGCGGCGTTCGTGCAACGGCTGTCCGCCGCGACGATGCCGGCGCGATTCTGCTCCACTTCCACGGGGACGAGCCGGTGGAGCTATTGCTGGAACGCGCCGGTGAAATGCCGCTCCCGCCGTACATCGCCAGCAAGCGTGGGGCGGACGAGGCCGATCGCGACGACTATCAGACCATCTTCGCCCGCGAGAAAGGCGCCGTCGCTGCGCCTACCGCCGCGCTGCATTTCACCGACCGCCTGTTGGGCTTGCTTGATGAGCGAGGGGTTCGGCGAGAGACGCTGACCCTCCACGTCGGAGCGGGCACTTTCCTTCCGGTGAAAGCCGAGGATACCGCCGATCACCGGATGCACAGCGAGTGGGGCCGGATCGACAAGGCCACCGCCGACCGACTCAACGCCGCGCGTGAGGCGGGCGGTCGTCTGGTCGCGGTCGGAACGACCTCGCTTCGCCTGCTGGAAAGCGCTGCCGGGCCAGACGGGATCATCCGGCCATTCGAGGGCGATACGGCGATCTTCATCACGCCCGGCTACCGCTTTCGCGCCATCGACGGGCTGATGACCAATTTCCATTTGCCCAGGTCGACCCTGTTCATGCTGGTCTCCGCCCTGATGGGACTGGAGACGATGAAGGCGGCCTATGCATACGCGATCGCCGAGAGGTACCGCTTTTACAGCTACGGCGACGCGTCGCTGTTGCTGCCTGGCTAGGCGCGCTTCTTTTCGGCCACCGCGGGCTTGGCCTCCGGAACGCCGCCCAGCCAGTGGCTGAGGTCGCGTCCGATGACTTGCGAAAGGAGGATCACCTCGTCGCGAAGGCGGTCGATAATTTCCTGCCGGACGCGTGGATCGATTTGCTGGCGCTTCGCCGGCACCTTGTTCCAGTCGAGGAGGCGCTTGCGAACCCTGAAGACGGTCTCGATCGCCCACCCTTCCTTTGCGTCCAGCTTCTTCTCGCGCTGCCGGAACTTCTCGCCCGCCAGGACCGTACGAACGGCCTTGGGCGGCCGTTTCAGCAAGCGCTGGAGCCAACCGAACCGGATGACCTTGTTTTCGCGGCGGGCCTCCAGACTGACATCCGGCTGGGCCTCGATGTCCAGGAAGGCGCAGAGCCGCCGGTAAGTGGCTTCGGGATCAGCAATCAAATCGTCGAACAGGACGACCTGGCATCGGCTTTCGCCAACCACATCGAACAATTGCTCGACGCGGCTGCCCAGCGCCCCGGCCTCGTCGTAACGAAGGAAGCGCGGATCGATCGCGCTACGCGGGATCGATCGGCCCTGGGCGCGCGCTCCGACCATGTCCCACGCCTTGGCGAAATCGGTGATGACCTCGTCGCCGGTCACCAGCAGCCGCGAATGGAGCGAGGGCAGCATGGAAAGCGGATCGCGAAGCGCGATGACGAACTTCGCCTTGGGCCAGAGCTTCAGGATCGTCGCCATCCGCTCCGGCGTGTAAAGGTAGGTGACAGACCCTTCGGCGCGCAGCCTTTCGTCTTCCGTGCATTGACCGAAGAAGCGCTCCAGATACTCCTCCGCGACGTGGCTGCGGATTTCCGCATCGTCCATCTGGGAGAAATCCTGGCCCGAGAAATAATGGGGTTCCTTCACCGCGGAGAAGCACACATCGGGATGCTGCTGAAGGAAGCCGGCAAGCGTCGTCGTCCCGCAACGGGGGGCGCCGACGATGAACGCGAAACGGGACTGGTCTGACAATGCACTGGCTTTCATCGACTGGGGGCCATTCCTGGCGGCATCAGCCCCTAGGAACGAATTGCGGCGCTTTCAGGCCCAAAAATAGCCCCACAGCAATCGCCCGGTGAGGGCGAGCGAGAGGAGGACCAGCAGGGGCCGGATGAGCCGGGCGCCGAAACGGATCGCGGTATGACTGCCCATCCATCCGCCGGCCATGGAACCGACCGCCATGCACAGGCCGAGAAGCCAGAACATCTTTCCGCCGATGGCGAAGAATATGACCGACGCCACGTTGCTGGTGAGGTTGAGCAGCTTGGTCATTGCGGTCGCCCGGGTAAGACCGAGCCCGCGAAGCCCGACGATGCTGGCGGTGAAGAAAGTCCCCGCGCCCGGCCCGAAGAAACCGTCGTATGCGCCGATCGCCGCGCCGACGGGGGCGTAGCCCTTCGCGCTGACGCGCTGGTGGGCATCCTCGTCGCTCATCCGCGGGCTGAAGAGGACGTAGATGGCGACGACGGTGAGAAGCAAAGGGATGACGAGGGCCAATGCGTGGGAATCGATCGTCTGCACGGCCAGGACGCCCACGGTGGCTCCCGCGAAGACCAGGATTATGGTCAGCAGGTTGGCTCGCCAGTCGACCAGGCCCTTGCGCGCATAGTTGCGGCAGGCGACCGCGACACCGAACATCGATTGAAGCTTGTTGGTTGCCAGCGCGTTCACCGGCGGGACGCCGGCGAACAGCAGGGCCGGCATCATGATCAGGCCGCCCCCGCCGGCGATCGCGTCGATAAAACCGGTCAGAAGCGCAACGCCCGTCAGCGCCGCATATAGCCAGGGCTCGATCATGAACGCGTCATGGCCATCCGGCGGGCGATTGTCACGAACGTCCTGCATCGCATAGGTTGGCGCGGGGGAGTGCTGTCCATGCGTAAGCTATTGCTTCTGCCGATCCTCATCGTCGGTGTGATCCTGGCGCTGCCTTTCGTCATCTGGCAGCAGCTTCGGATGTCAGCCTTTCGCAAATATGGAAAGCGCAGCCGGAAGCCTCCGCCGCCGCTGACCGAAGCCGATATCGAGAAGGCGGAACAGCAGCTGGGCTTTTCGCTGCCCGACGATCTTCGCGAATTCTACCTGGCTGGCCGGTATCGTCGCGGCGCGCCGTGCGGCGAGTTCTACTCGCTGAAGGCCGCGGTCAAGGAGTATCGGATGCTGACGGCCAAGCCGTACGGCCCCAACGGCGAGGAGTGGCCGCCGAACCTGTTCCCCTTCGAAGACCTGCTTCACGGCTATGGCGCCTACGACCGCGACACGGGACTGGTCACCCAATGGGATCCGGACGAGATCGCCGGCGGCAACGAAAGCAGGGCTGCGTGGAAGCGATCCTTCCAGCCGACCGGCAAGAGCCTGGCGCAATATCTGGCGAGGTAGCGGGGCCGCGCCGGAGCCGCTAGGGAGCGCGTCCGATGACCCGCTTCTCGTT
>CAMPIY010000149.1 GCA_946886645.1 uncultured Sphingomonas sp. | reverse complement strand
GCGACGCTCGACGAGTTCGTCGCCGGCGCCACCGAGCATAAGGGCAGCTGGTGGCCTGATTGGATCGACTGGCTGAAGCGCCTGGGCGCCAGGACCGTCAAAGCCGAGGGCGCGCGGGTCCCGGGGGAGGGCAAGCTCAAGCCGATCGAGGATGCGCCGGGCCGTTATGTGAGGACGCGCTAGCGTCCTAGCAATTCTGGTATTTCCAGTGCCGCCGCTTGCCCTCTTCAAGCCATTCGACCGCCGTGGCGATGCGCTTGGCGCGGGTCGCGTCCTGCTTGGCCTCGGAAATCCATTCCAGATAATCGCGCTGCGCCGACGGCGGGAAGCCGTCGAGTACCGCCTTCGCCTTTGGCGATTTCGCCAAGGCCGCCGCGAAGTCCGGATGCATTTCGGGCGCCTGCTTCGGCTCATGCTTGGTCTTGCGCGGCGCTGGCGCCGTGGCGGCGAGGGCAGCCGCTTCGCGAAGCATCGAATCCAGCTGGTCGTCGGGCGGCAGGTCGCTGACCGTCGTCAGCCGGCCAAATTGGCCCATGGCCCCGGCCTTGGGGCTGCCGTCGCCGATTTCCTGGCCCCGCCAGAAATTGAGCGCGGCGTGCTGCTTGAACGCCGCCATCATCAGCAGGATCTTGCCGTTGAGGGTGAAGCCCGGAGCGCTCCACTTCATCGCTTCCTCAACCCCAGGGACGGCGGCATGAACCCGTTCGCGGACATGCTCCAGGATCGGCCGGGCGAAGGGCGCGGCCTTCGCGATATAGGCGTCGATGCGCGGATCGCGGCTCAAATGATCCCGCCGCCAAGCATCAAGCGAATGATTCCGACAACGATCACGAACAGGTTCAAATTGCGACCGGAGTTGCTCGACGACACGGCGCCGATGCCAGCGCCGACCACCGCCAGCGGGATGATCAGCCAGTTGGCCCAGCCGAGCAGCGGGATGAAGGCGATCGCGGCGCAAACCAGCGCGACAGCACCGATGATCAGCGAGACAAGGTTCAGCATGGGCGGTTGCTTATCAGCAAATGGCGGACCGCAATAGTTCTAGGCTTCGGCCTGCTCGCACGACGGCGCCTGGCGCCGGGCTCGCAACGAACGGACCATCGATGCGACATAGAGGAACAGGGCGGTCCAGATACATCCAAACGCGATGGCATGGGACCTTGTGAACGGCTCGTCATAGACCGCCACCGCCAGCAGGAACTGGAGGGTGGGGGCGATGAACTGCAGCATCCCGACCGTCGAATAAGCGAGGCGTCGCGCCGCTGCGGTGAAGCAGAGGAGTGGAACCGTAGAGACAATGCCGGCGGCCATCAGCAGGCCGGTTTCGGTGCCGCCCGCTCCCATGAACGGCCGTCCCTCCGCACCGCCGAGTAGCAGCCAGAGGAGCGCCACGGGAAACAGGACGATCGTTTCGACCGTCAGGCCGGCGAGCGAATCGACCGAGATGATCTTCCTGAGCAGGCCGTAGGTGGCGAAGCTGAAGCAAAGCGTGAGGCTGAGCCACAGCGTGCCGAGCGCACCGGCGGCAAGAACCGCGATTCCGCCGGCCGCGATGGCGACCGCCGTCCACTGCAGGGGCGTCAGCCGCTCTTTCAGGATGAAGCGGCCGAGCAGGATGTTGGCCAAGGGGTTAAGGTAATAGCCGAGGCTCCCGGCCAGGATGTGGCCGCTGTTGATCGCATAGACGTAGAACAGCCAGTTGGTGCCGATGAGCAGCGACGTGACAAAGAGGATGGCGAGGGTCTTGCGATTGGCGATGGCGCTCCGCACCTGGCCCCACACCTTCGCAAGCGTCGCGAAAATGACGAGGGCCGCCAGCGACCAGACAATCCGGTGAGCGACGATGTCGATCGAGGGAACGGCCTGAAGCCATTTGAAGTAGATCGGCATGACGCCCCACAGCCCGTAGGCCGCGAGCCCGTAGAGGAAGCCGGCCCTGGCGATGCGGTTGGCCTGATGCTGATCGGAGAGGGGTGCGTTCACTGCCGGTGCGGGTAGAGCCTGTAATCGTTCAGTCAATCGACATGATAAATATATCGTTGGTTGAAAGCTTCGTCTTGCTTTGCCACTCTTCGTCCGAGGGTGGCTTGCCAATATGATGGAGTCGCGGTTGAGACCTTTCCGGTCCCTGATCCTGCTGGGTGCCCTCGCGGTCGCGGGGTGCGAAACCAAGCCCAAGCCGGTGCCGCAAGTCGTCAGCGCCCCTCCGCAGACCAAAGCCGATATCTGGCAGGGATTCGCGAACCCCGAAGATCGCAATCGTATCCGCCGCGTCGCGACGGGCTGGTCGAGCGGCCTGGCGGAAGCGCGCGGGGCTGGATTCCGGTCGGCGATCCAGGCGGAAGGCAAGCTTCTCGATCCCGATGCGGCGTTGCCCCGGCCTGCGCCGACGCCGGGCAGCTACAGCTGCCGCCTGGTCAAGCTGGGGAAGACCAACGGCAAGGGTCCGGCGTTCGAAAAGTTCAAGCCATTCTTCTGTTATGTGCAGGTCGAGGATGAGCTGTTCACCATCGTCAAGCAGACCGGCAGCCAGCGCCCGGCCGGACGGTTGTGGGAGGATAATGATCCCAACCGCATGATCTTCCTGGGTAGCCTTGCGCTCGGCAGCGAGGATGAGGCGCGCGCCTATGGCGACGATCCGAAGCGCGACATGGCCGGGATTTTCGAGCGGATCGGGCCGTTCGTGTGGCGGCTGGTCATCCCCTATCCCCGTGACGGGAGCCAGTTGCAGGTGTTCGAGCTGAAACCGGTTCCCGAGCAGCCCAAGGGATGAGCAGCTATTCGGGCGCCTTGGGCGACCCGGACGAGGTCCGAGCGCACTTGATCGCCGCCGCGGCCGCGGGTCATGCGCTGACCTATTCAGAACTGCTCGAACATCTCGGTTACGGCTTCTCACGTCCCAAGATGCGGCAGCTATGCAAGACGCTCGGCGCGGTCGACGAGGATGCGGAAGCGCGGGGTGAGCCGGAACTGGCGGTGCTGGTCGTGCGCCAGTCGGACGGATTGCCGGGGCAGGGCTGGTGGGTGGCGGGCGGTGGCAAGAATCATGGCTATGCGGGCCCGTGGGTAGGACCGAAAGCCGCGCGCTTCATCCGCCAGCTTCAGCAGAAGACGTTCGACCATTGGGCAATGGCGCAGGCCGACGCTTCGGGCTAAGGGGCCGCGATGGCCCAGCTTTCCAGCGATAATGTGCGGACCTTCACCGTCGGCGAGGACGATGACGGCATCCGCCTCGACCGCTGGTTCAAGCGGCACCTGCCCGACGCGAGCTTCAACCTCGTCTCGCGCTGGGCGCGGACCGGGCAGCTTCGCGTCGACGGCAAGCGGGCGACGCCCGGCGACCGGCTGGAGACCGGGCAGACGCTGCGCGTTCCGCCGGCGGAGGCGTCACCCGCGGAGGGACCGGGCGCCCGGCTCAGGCGGATCGTCCAGCCCCTCACCGAAGACGAAGCCGCCTTCGTCCAGGAGATGGTGCTGGCCAAGGGCCGCGACTGGTTCATGCTTAACAAGCCCCCAGGGTTGGCGACGCAGGGCGGGACCAAGACCGTCCAGCATCTCGACCGCCTGCTCGACGGTCTGGCGGATGACGAGGGGCAGCGGCCCAAGCTGGTCCACCGGCTCGACAAGGACACGAGCGGCGTTCTGCTGGTGGCGCGCTCCGCTCGCGCGGCGGGGCATTTCTCCAAGGCCTTCTCCGGCCGCACCGCGCGCAAAGTCTATTGGGCGCTGATTACCGGCGTTCCTTCGGCGGAAGAGGGCTTGATCGACGCGCCGCTCGCCAAGCAGCCGGGCACCGGCGGCGAGAAGATGCATGTGGACGAGGAGAACGGCCTTCCCGCACGCACCCGCTATCGCTTGATCGATCGGGCTGGGAACCGCGCAGCCTGGGTCGAACTCCAGCCCCTCACCGGCCGAACGCACCAGCTGCGCGCCCATATGGCGGCGATCGGTCATCCTATTGTCGGCGACGCCAAATATGGCGGGGCCGAGGCCTTCCTGACTGGTGGGATCAGCCGCAAGCTTCACCTCCACGCTCGCCGCCTCAAGATCGAAGGCCTCGACGGCAAGCCGATCGACTACACCGCCGAGCTGCCTTCGCATTTCACCGAAACCCTCGCTACGTTGGGCTTCGACCGGATGGCGGGCGAGATGCTCCCATTGGACAATCCAGATCCAGCCAAGTCACTGGAAACAAAGGCAAAACGCGCTGCCGCCGCGGCGAAGTCCGCCCGCAAGGCCCGCAAGGGGGAACGCCGCTCACGCGGTTCTTCGAAACCGGCGCAGCGTCCCGCCCGCCGCAAATGATCAAGCTGGCGATTTTCGACTGCGACGGAACCCTCGTCGATAGCGGCGCGACCATCCACACCGCGCTAAGCTCGGCATTCGACACGCATGGCCTGGAATGCCCGCCGCGCGACGTGACGAAAAAGGTGATCGGGCTAAGCCTCGACGAGGCGATGGCGGCGCTGGTGCCCGATGCGGACCATGGCGCGCTGAGCCAGACCTATCGCAACGCCTTCTTCGCGATGCG
>CAMPIY010000148.1 GCA_946886645.1 uncultured Sphingomonas sp. | reverse complement strand
ACCTGCCATTGGTGCTGGATGAGGTGTTGGAAGCGACAATGGCGCTGCAACGCGCTGACTTTGGCTACATTCAGCTCCTTGACGATGAGACTGCCACGCTGATGATCGCCGCGCATCGCGGCGTCGGACCAGATTTTCTCGAGCATTTTGAGACGGTTGATGCCAACGATACCTCGCCATGCGGCCTCGCGCTCAAGACGGGCCGGCGGATCGTGGTCGAGGATGTCACGACCGATCCTGGCTACGCCCAGCACCGTGCCATCGCTGCCGCGACCGGCTTTCGCACAGTCCTTTCCACGCCATTATTCGAGCGCGGCACCAGCAAGCCGATCGGCGTGCTCTCCACCCTCTTCCGATTGCCCTGCCGGCCGAAGAAGGAAGATCTGCGCATTGCCGATCTATTGGCTCGTCAGGCGGCTGATATGATCTTCTCCCGCATCGTCGAGCAGCAGCTGCGCGACAGCGATGAGCATTTCCGGCTCGCGCTTGAGGCCGGCAAACTGGGCACCTGGGAATGGGATGCGGCGACCCACCTGATCAAGGCGGATCATACTCACCAGGCGCTGTTCGGCTTGACCCCCCAGGACGAGCCCCGACCCAACGAAGCCTATTGGGCGCACATGGCGCCGGAAGAAGCCGAAATTGGCACGCAAAGGGCCATGGACGCGCTTGAGAAGGGCACGGACATTCAATTGGAGCTGCCCGTTCAACCCTCCGAAGGCGTGACCCGGTGGATATCCATCCAGGGGCGTCCTCGGCACCGCGGCACCGGATCGATCATTGGAATCACCCGCGACATTACCGAACGGCGCAACCGGGAACAGGCGCTTCGCGAGCATAAGGAGTGGCTCGCAGCGATTCTCGACCAGGTGCCTGGCGCGGTCGGGTTGTTCAACGTGGACGGCCAATTGCTGCTGCGCGGCGGTCCGCTTGGGAATCTGTGGGATGACATCATCCCGTCCCGTGACCCAAGCTCGATCCAGCGATGGCGAAGCTTCGATGCCGAAGGCCGATTGCTTCCGAAGTCGGAATACCCTGGCGCTCGCGCGCTCATGGGCGAAACCGTCACTCCCGGCATCGACTTTCTGCATACCGCGCGCGACGGGAAGGAAAGCTGGCTTCGGGTCAGCGCTGCGCCCTTCCGCGATGAATCCGGCGACATCGGTGGCGCCATCGCGATCATGCAAGCTGTCGACGCGGAAAAGCGGGCTGAACAACGTCTGCGGGAGAGCGAAAGCCGGCTGCAGGCCGCGGTCGACCTGGCCAAGCTGGGGCTCTATTCGTGGGACGTCACCAGGAATGAGCTGAATTGGGATGACGAGATAAAGGCCATGTGGGGGGTGCCACGGGATCGCACCCTCGATTGGGACACATGGCGCAACCGGATTCACCCGGATGACCTTGCCACCGTCGACGCGGCCCTGGCTCACTGCCTCGACCCTACCGGAGACGGCATCTATGACGTCGAATGCAGGGTCATCGGCTTGGACGATGGTCAGGAGCGCTGGGTCGCCACGCACGGACAAACGAGCTTCGAGGATGGCCAGCCAGTCTTCTTCCTCGGCGTCGCTCTCAATGTCACGGATCGCAAGCTCACCGAAAGCCGACTGTCGCATCTCGTCGAATTGAGAACCGGCGAGCTCAAGCGGGCGAACGCCAGCCTCCATGAAGAAATGGACGAACGGCAGCGCGTCAGCGAGCGCCTCGATCTTTTGCACGCGGAGCTTTTCCATGCTTCGCGCTTCAGCGTCGCCGGGCAAATGGCAGCGATGATCGCCCATGAACTGAGCCAGCCGCTCGCCGCGGTGGTCAATTCGGTCAATGCCATCCGGCGCCTGCTCGTTTCGCACGAACCGGGCGCCGAAGTTGCTGTGCGCGAATTGGCCGAAGACGTCAGCACCCAAGCCAAGCGCGCGCACCAGATCCTCAGTCGCCTGCGGCGTTTCATCAGGCGCGGAAACCCCGACCGGGTTCCCGAGCTGATCAAGCCGCTGCTCGAAGAAGCCGTGGCATTTGCGACGACCGGGCCCGATGGCCTCGGCGTTTCCACCACGTGCCATTTCGATCCGGAGGTCGCGAGCGTCCTGGTCGACCGCATTCAAATACAGCAGGTAATGGTCAATCTCGTGCGCAATGCGCTGCAGGCGATGACGGAGAGCCCCCGTCGCGAGTTGAAGGTCATGACGCGGGCCTGCCTTGACGACTTGCTGGAAATCTCCGTCACCGACAGCGGATCAGGAATCGAAGGGGAATTCAGAGGCAAGCTCTTCGAGCCGTTCCAATCGACCAAGCCGGGCGGCATGGGTCTCGGGCTTTCGATTTGCCAAACGATTGTCGAAACGCATGGCGGCCGCATCAAGTTTGAACCGGCCTTTGGAGGCGGCTCCACCTTCAGCTTCACCATTCCTGTCGCAATGGAAGCAGTGTCATGACGAGGGGCCCGGTCCACATCCTTGACGATGACCAGGCAGTCCTGAAATCCCTTGATCGTCTGATCCGGTCCGCGGGCCATGAGACGCGCCTGTACAATTCTCCGTTCGAGCTATTGGCGGTATTCCCAACGTCAGGCTGCGTGTTGCTGGATATCAAGATGGCCGGGATGGACGGACTGGAAGTCCACCGGCGGCTGGCGGAAAACGGACCGCCTGTCATCCTGATGACGGGTCACGGCGACATCGACATGGCAATCGCGGCGATCAAGGATGGCGCGATCGACTTCCTGGAAAAGCCCTTTCCCGAAGAGCGATTGTTCGAAGCCATCGACGCCGGCCTCTGCCAGGTCGTGACAAGGAAAACGCAAAAGCGGGCAGAGGATGCCGCTCGCAGGATCGCCGAGTTGTCGCCGCGGGAACGGGAGGTGCTGGACGCGCTGGCTCGGGGCGAAGCCCACAAGACCATTGCCCACCGTCTCGGGATCAGCGTCAGGACGGTGGACCTGCACCGATTGAACATGTTGCGCCGGCTCGGCACGCGCCATCTGGCGGAGGCGATCCGGCTTTCGGTCCTGGCGGAGTTAACGACGGAGGCGCAGCAGTCGATGATGGTCTTGCCCGTGGACTAGAGCCCGTCGGTCATCATCGCGGTATCACGGATTTCCACTCGACGGGGGCTGGGCAGCGCAATAGCCCCGCGGCGGCGAAGTGCGGTGATCGTCCGGCTGACCGTCTCAACCGCGAGCCCAAGATGATCGGCGATGTCGTAGCGGGTGATCGGCAGCACCGGCACTTCGCTCGGCTCATGCTCTATTCGTCGGCACATCGTGGCGAGGTAGGCCCCAACCTTTTCCTTGGCCGTGATCCTGCCTTGGACGAGGAGGTGATTTTCAAGCCGCCTGATCACGTCTGCCGCGCGGTCCTGCATCAACTCAAATATGGCGGGACATGTGTCGGCAAGCTTGTCGATCTCTTTCTTTTTGAAGCAGGCGATCTGCGTTCCGTCGGAAACCGCTTCCAGGGAAAAGCCCGGATCCGATTGCGCCAGTCCGAGAAAATCACCTGGGATCAGGACATCGACGATTTGACGCTGGCCATTGGCGCGGATCGCATATTTGCGCACCGCGCCCGACAGGACGCAGGCAATCCCGCCGCGACTGACGACCGACTCGCATGGCTGGTTTCGGAGTCGAGTCGTGACTTTGGCGGCGCTCCACAAAGCCTCCGCCGCGCAATTTTCAGCGCCAGGGTCGTCAGAGTTCAACAATCGCCCGAAAAGCTGGATGGCGTTCGCGACATCATCCATGACGAGAGGCTCCACGGAGCCCCCCCCCGCCAACAGCTCAAATGGGCAGTTACGGCCGCATCGACCAGTTGTGGATTGCCCCATAGGGAATTCCCCTATTCGTCCGCCGAAACGACAGGTCCCGAGGTAGATGTCGGGCCAGATCCCCGGATCGAACATAAGCGCGGTCCCCTCACCCCGCCTTGACGTTTGTCAATGCGCCAGCCGCAAAAGCAGGTGACGGTGGCTAGCTAAAGACGTGAATTTGAGGAGGATCGCATGAGCATCCAGCAAATCGACGAAAGCGGATGGGCGGCGTTCTTCGACGTCCTGAACAAAATTTTGGTCGGCAAGCGTGCCGAGATCGAAGTCGCGTCTCTCGATCTCGGTGACCAGGTCGAAGCGGAATGGCTGCCGCTGATTGGGGTCACCTATGATCACAAGGACGACCTTGTCGAAGTCGCACTTGAAGGCCTCGACCACATGATCCGGAAGCCGCGAGAAATATATGTCGACCATAATGTCGGCGACCTCGTTGCGATCTACATTCTCGACAGCGACGGCGCGCATCAGATCATCAGGTTAAAGGGCCCGCTGGCGCTCCCTGCGCCCGATGAAACTGTGCGCCGCGTGGCAGCCCTGCCCACCTGATTGCTCCGGAGGGTTCGACACATGGAAGGCAAGGCATTGCCTGTCTCGCTCGAGCTCGGACCCAGCCACCGAGGCGACGCGAAGCAATTTCACCGCGTCGGGCCCCCCTCATGAGGTACCCCTCCGACCCACCCCTCATCACCGTGTTCGGGGGCGGCGGCTTCATCG
>CAMPIY010000147.1 GCA_946886645.1 uncultured Sphingomonas sp. | reverse complement strand
TCCGCCAGCGCTTGCTCGAACATGCCGCCGGATTGCGCTTCGACGAAGCGGCCGAGGTTGAAGGGATCTTCTGCCACTCACCGATATTTCGCTCGGCGGCTACCGGCCGGAGGTTGCGCGCAGCCTTTTCGGAGTCGCGGCGCTGGCGATCGTCCCGACGCGACGTCCGTGAATCCAGCTCATTCCCTGGCCCAGGGTAAGGATTGGGGTGAAGCGGGTGTTGCGGCCCGCGGGCAGAATGTCTTCGACCTGATCGTCCAGCGCAAAGAATCCGCTTACGGTTCGGGCAAGCAGCAGCACATGGGCGCCCCGCGAGCTGTGCCGGCCGACGCTGATGTAGAGGTCCTTGGGATCGAAACCCGCGGCCTTCAGCACCTGCATCTTGACGATCGCGATGTCCTCGCTGTCGCCGGTGCCCCGGCGCAGCGTCTCGCCGGCGTTGGCCCAGAAATCGGCGACGCCCATATTGTCGAGGTCGTGCGCCCAGTGAACCTTCTGGTTGACCAGCCCCTGGATCAACCTGAGCTTTGCAATCGGATCGAGGCTGGCAGCCCCCGCCGCCAGCCTCTCCACCAGCGGATCCCTCGCATCGGTCGATGCCACCCGCCGGAATCGAGCATCGTAGAAGGTCACGCCCGCATTCAGCGCCACCGTGCCGAACACGTCAGGGCTCTCGGGACGCGACAGGATGAGGGGATGGGAAGCGCGTTGGACGGAGGCCGCGGAACGCTCAACGACCAGCGGATGCTTTGCGACCGGAACGGACGGGCTGACCGCTGAGTCACCCGCGATTGCGGGCGCCGCGGTCATGATACAGGCGCCGATGATGGCGCCCTTGGCCAGCGGTTTCATCGAATTCCTCTCCAACCACCCAATCAACCGGGGAGGCTGAAGGGAATCCGCCGTTAACGGAAGAGGTTAACGGAGGGTTCCGGAATTAACCCATTAAATGTGTCTGATTCGCAACTCAACTAAAGTTAAGTGGCGCAAAACTCCTATTTTCTGAGGCCCTGGACCGCCGCCAACGTCTTGGAAACATGGTCTTTCCAATTGAGTTCGGAATGAACCATCACGATCCGGCCGTCGCTGGCGATCACGTAACTGGTTCGATCGGTGAGCTCGGGCTTCATCTTGAGGACCACGTCATAGGCCTTGACGGTCGCGGGCGATGCGGTGGCGACCGGGAATTTGCTTCGGCAGGCTTCGGTCGAGAAACGCTCCAGGGTTGGGAGGTCGTCCGCGCTCATCCCGATGACCCTCGCTCCGGCTGCCCTGAACTTCGGCATCGCGTCCGCGAACGCCTTGGTTTCCAGCGTGCAGCCTTCGGTAAAGGCCTTGGGAAAGAAATAGAGGACGACCGGCCCGTGCTTCAGTTGCTCGGCCAGATGGAGGCGGAAGGGCTTGCCCGCCAGAGCGCCCATCGTCCGGAAGTCCGGCGCATGGGTACCGACCGGCAGTGCGGCGGCAAGCGGCTGCGCGGCGAGCGCAAGAGCAGTGGCGGCGAGGATGGAAATGGCGCGCATCGGGGCGACTCCTGCGGCGAAAGCGCAAGGCTAAGCCGGCGATCCGGCCTTGGCTAGCTCCAGTCCGGGAAGGCGGCGCGTTCCGGATGCTTCGGCGTGATCGTCCGGAAGAATTCGAAGGCCGGTTTCAGGTCGGTCTTCATGTCGCCCGAGGGACGGATGACCGGGCCGATGACCCCGCGCCTGCTGGGATAGTCGGGGCCGGCACAGACGATCGGCACGCCCGCCTTCAGGGCGATCTGGTAGAAACCGGTTTTCCATTCCGTCGTGGCCGAGCGCGTGCCCTCGGGCGCGACGACCAGCACGAAATCGTCATGGGCATCGAATTGCGCGACGACCTGGCTGACCAGGTCCTGGCGGGCGCTGCGATCGACGGGAACGCCGCCGAGCGCGCGCATGAAGCCGCCCATCGGCCATTTGAACAGGCTGTGCTTGCCGATGAAGCGGACTTGCCGCCCAAGCGCGTGCACGGTGCCGAGGAAGACGAGGAAATCCCAGTTCGAGGTGTGGGAAGCGCCCATGATCACGAATTTGCGGTCAGGGGGAAATTGGCCGGAGGGCTTCCAGCCGCTCCAGTCGTACCAGGCGACCAGCAGCCGCCAGATCAGGCGTTCGAGGAGGTTGAGGCGGGGGCTGGACAGCGCCGGATCAACCGACGACCGACCCCAGGATCCAGACGGCCGACAGGCCGATCACGACGAGCAGGAGGGAAACGCCGAGGACGTAGCGGACGCCTTGCGCCTTCACACCGCCGGTCGCCTCGGTTTCGTTGAGATGAACTTCATCGCCTTGCCGTTCCATCGCTGAACTCCTGCGCCGCTCGCAAGCGATGGTGCCACAGGCGGAAGCCGAAAAACAGCAGTTTTCGGCGTTGACTCGCTTGGCGACCCTAGCGGTCGTCCGAAGCGAGCCAGCCGGTGAGAATGTAGAGAAGGATGGCAACCGGGCCGGTCATCAGCGTGGCGACGATGACGCCGAGGCGGACGATGAGGACATCGATTCCGAGCCAGTCGGCGAGACCGGCGCATACGCCCATGACCTTGGCCCTGGTTGGGTTGAGAACGAAGCGACCGTTCATGGTCTTTTCTTCCTTTTGCACGCGTTGCGCTCAGGCGATCGGCAGCGAGGTGGCGGCCGAGACGAACAGCAGCGAAGCGACGAGCGCGCCGGCGAGGCTGGCGGCGAGCTGGCGGGTGTCTACGAACGAAAAAGTCATTTTAAATCTCCCTTTTTTGAACCCTTGATCGGGCTCGCAGCTCATATTGCAGGGAGCGTGCCAAATGAGAAAAGTCGTTTATTTTCAGTGATTGCGATGAACGATTGGGAATTTTCGCTCGGCCCCAGCGCGAAACATTGGGAATTTTCCCCAACTAGCCGTTGACGATTTCCCCGCCATTGGGATGGAGCACCTGGCCGGTCATGTAACTGGCGTCCTCGCAGGCCAGGAACAGGAAGGCGGGAGCGACTTCGTTGGGCTCGCCGGGTCGGCCCATCGGCGTATCCTTGCCGAAATCCTGGATTTCCTCGGGCGGCTTGCCGCCGCTGGGATTGAGCGGGGTCCAGATCGGCCCCGGCGCGACGGCGTTCACGCGGATGCCATCCTTGACGAGGTTGGCGGAGAGCGAGCGGGTGAAGGCGGTGATGGCGCCCTTGGTCGCCGAATAGTCGAGCAGTTCCTTCGAACCCTTGTACATCGTCACTGACGTACAATTGATAATCGCCGAGCCTTTCTTGAGGTGCGGCTGGGCGGCCTGAACCAGGTAGAACATCGAAAAGATGTTGGTCTGGAACGTGCGGCGAAGCTGCTTGTCGGAAATGCCGCGGATGTCCTTGTCGGGGTGTTGTTCGCCGGCATTGTTGACGAGGATGTCGAGCCGCCCGAACGTATCGACCACCTTCCGCACCAGCTTTTCCGCGAAGTCGGGTTCGCCAAGGTCGCCGGGAGTAAGGATGGCGCGCTGCCCTTCCGTCTCGACGATCGACTTGGTCTTCTCCGCATCCTCATGCTCGCACAAATAGGAGATGGCGATGTCCGCGCCTTCACGGGCGTAGAGCGCGGCGACGGCGCGGCCGATGCCGCTGTCGGCGCCGGTGACGATTGCGACCTTGCCCTTGAGCCGGCCGGAACCGGGATAGCGGGGTTCCCAGTCTGGCTTGGGATGAAGCTTCTCTTCCGAACCGGGAAGGTTGCCCTCCCTGACGGGCGGTTCCTTGGTGTCGGACACCGGCTCAGGCCCGGCGAGCGCCCGCGGGAACCCGAACGTCGGGCTTGCGCTCGGCCGACGGCGCCTTGGCCGGACGACACTCCGCGCGCAGCGTCGGGAAATCGAAATCGCTGTTGGCGGCGAGGGCCGGCTCGGCCGCGGCGCTGCAGGCCGCGCGGCTTTCATAGCGGGTGTCGAGGGTTGCCACCGGTGTGCAGGCGCCCGAACCGTCGGCGCAGCCCAAAATGGCGATGACAAAGAAACCCGGACCCATATTCATTCTCCGCTAGGACTTCGCTTCATAACCCGCGGGAAATTCCAACGGTTCCAATCGGTTCGTCGCATCGGTTTGCGCATCGCCCGGCACGTGCCTACCTGTGCCAGCGATGAGCAGCGCCCCCGCATCGACCGACAAGCAGAAGGGCAGCTTCGCGGTCCTGTGGCGCTTCCTGCCGATGCTGTGGCCCAAGGACGATGCCGAGCTTCGGCTGCGCGTCGTGGTCGCGGTTTTGCTGGTATTGGCCGGCAAGGCGATCGTGCTGGCCATGCCTTTCGCCTACAAGGCGGTGGTCGACGCGATGAGCGGCGAAACAGCTGCCTGGACCGCGGCCGCTATGCTGGTCGTCGCCTATGCCGCGGCGCGGTTTGGCGGGGTGCTGGCCGACAATTTGCGCAATGCGATTTTCGAGAAGGTCGGGCAATCGGCCGCGCGACGGCTATCGGCGCGGGTATTCCGCCATGTCCATTCCCTGAGCCTTCGCTTCCATCTCGAGCGGCGGACCGGAAGCCTGACCAAGATCGTCGAGCGCGGGACCAAGAGCATCGACATGATGCTCTATTTCCTGCTGTTCAACATCGC
>CAMPIY010000146.1 GCA_946886645.1 uncultured Sphingomonas sp. | reverse complement strand
ATTTCCTCCGGCCAGATATTGTCGGCCATGACGTCGCGGAACTTGTGCCCGGCGGCAAGCTCGCGTCCGACGTGCCAGAATTCCTTGAGGTCGAACGCCTGCGCGCCCTTCGCCGTCTCGACGCCGAACGCCGTGTAGCCACGCGCCCCGCCGGAGCCGGCAATCAGATATTTGCGCTTCACTTCTTCGGGCAGTGCGAAGAACTGCTTCGACAGCTGCTCGGCGCGGTCGATCAGATGCTGCGGGATGCCGTGGTCGCGGACGATGGCGAAACCATAGTCGACGAAGCTCTGGCCGAGTTCGTCCGAAAAGGCCTTGGGATCGCGGTCGGCGTCCTTCAGCGAAACGGACGCGATATGATCGCTGGTGATTACGTCGGTCATTTCAGTCTCTTAGCAGATTAGGAGGCAATCATCAGCCCGGCGAGCGCGGCGCTCATCAGGTTGGCAAGCGATCCTGCAAGCAACGCGCGAAGGCCCAGCCGTGCGATCATCGGCCGCTGGTTCGGGGCGAGGCCGCCGGTCACCGCCATCTGGATCGCGATCGAGCTGAAGTTGGCGAAGCCGCACAGCGCGAAGGTGACAATCGCCCGGCTGCGCTCGGACAGCGCCGCTGCGTTCATCTGACCAAGGTCGATGAAGGCGACGAATTCGTTGAGGACCAGCTTGGTGCCGAACAGGCCGCCGGCCGTCCCCGCCTCATGCCACGGAACCCCGATCAGGAACATGATCGGCTGGAAGAGATAGCCGATCAGCTTCTGGAAGCTGAGGTCCGGCTGGCCGAACCATCCCCCGACTCCGCCGAGCAGGCCATTCGCCAAAGCGACGAGCGCAACGAACGCCAGCACCATCGCGCCGACGGCCACTGCCAGCCGAACGCCGGTCAGCGCGCCTTGCGAGGCCGCCTGGATGATGTTGGCCGGCCGCTCGCCTTCCTCGAAGGTCTCGGCGACGTCGATCTGGTCCTCTTCGGCACCGCCCGAGAGAGGAAGTTCGCCCGGCGCGGCAATGTCGTCGGGCATGATGAGCTTGGCCATCAGGATGCCGCCCGGCGCCGACATGAAAGCGGCAGCCAGGAGGTAGGGAAGATATTGCTCGCCGAGCAGGCTGGCGTAGGCCGCGAGGATCGTGCCTGCCACGCCGGCCATGCCCACCACCATGACCGTGAACAAATGCGACGGCGAAAGCGCGGCCAGATAGGGGCGGACGACCAAGGGGCTTTCCGACTGGCCCACGAAGATGTTGGCCGCGGCACTCAATGATTCGACCCGGCTGATCCCGGTGACCCAGCCAATCGCGCCGCCGACCCAGCGGACGATGCGCTGCATGATGCCGAGATAATAGAGGATGGCGACCAGGCTGGCGAAGAAGATGATCACCGGAAGCGCCGCGATGGCGAAGGTGTTGGCGAGCGGGTTGCTCTCCGACGGGCCGAACAGGAACTCGGTGCCCTTGCCGGCATAGCCCAGCAGATTGGCGACACCGAACGCCATGCCCTTGATCGTCGCCACGCCGATCGTCGTCTTGAACACGAATAGCGCAATCGCGGCCTGAAGCGCGAAGGCTGCGCCGACAACGCGGAGACGGATCGCCCGCCGGTTGGATGAGAAGGCAACGGCAATCAGGATGATGACGGCAATGCCGGCAAGACCAAGCAGAAACTGATTCATGGGTGGCCGCCCCTCCCCCGGGCGATGTTACCAGGTGACGCCTTGTGCAGCGCTTTTGACCGCTTCGTCCAGTAGGTCGAGCGCTTGCGTAGGCGTGTCGGCTTTCAACAGCTGGAGCCGCCGCGCCTGGCTCAGAAATCCGCTGTCGACGACATGGTCCATGAAGCCGGCGAGGCCGTCCCAGAAACCATGCACATTGAGCAGGCAAAAGGGCTGCGCATGATAGCCCAGCGCATTCCAGGTCCAGGCCTCGAACATCTCGTCGAGCGTGCCGATTCCGCCCGGTAGGCAGACGAACGCATCCGCCAGCTCGGTCATCTTGGCCTTGCGCTCATGCATGTTGCCGACGGTGTGAAGCTCGGTGCAGCCGTGGTGCGCCACTTCATGGTCGACGAGCGCCTGGGGGATAACGCCATAGGCGCAGCCGCCGTTATCCAGGACGGTATCGGCGACGATCCCCATCAGCCCCAGCTTTCCGCCGCCATAAACGAGGTCGATCTTCCGCTCGACCATCAGCAGCGCCAGCTCGCGCGCCGCTTCGGCAAAGGCTGGGTCGGCTCCGGGCGCAGAGCCGCAGTAAACCGCGAGGCGCTTGATCGTCATAGCTGCACGATCGCCTTTAGGTCGACGATCGGGCGCGCACCATAATGTTTGATGACCTCGCCAGCAGCGATCGCGCCGGTCCAGAGGCAGCGCTCGAGATTCGCTCCCTTGCAGCGCGCGGTGAGGAAGCCGGCGGCAAACAAATCCCCCGCCCCGGTCGTATCGACGACCTGGTCGACCGGGGCCGCGGGAATGGCGATGGTCTTGCCGCCTTCGACCCCGATTGCGCCCTCCGGCCCCTTGGTGATGACCAGCGTCGGAACATGGACCTGGAGCTCGTCGAGTGCTGATTGAAGATCGGTTCGCCCGGTCAGCTGGAGCGCTTCATCCTCGTTGCAGAAAAGAAGATCGACTCCACCGCTTTCGATCATCTGGGTGAAGGGCTCCTTGCGCTCCGCGATGCAGACGCTTTCACTGAGCGTAAAGCCGACCTTGCGGCCCGCCGCATGGGCGATCTTGATCGCTTCCATCATCGCCGCGCGGGGCTTGACCGGCCCGAACAGATAGCCTTCGAGGAAGAGGATCGATGCCGACGCGATCAGGTCGCGATCAAGCGCATCGGCCGAGAGCTCGTGACTGGCTCCAGGGCAGGTGTTCATGGTCCGCTGACCGTCGGGAGTGACCAGGATCAAGCAGCGCCCGGTGGGCGGGCCATCTTCCAATGGCGGCGTTTCGAACCGGACCCCGAGGGCGTGCATGTCATGCTCGAAAATGAGGCCAAGCTGGTCTTCCGCGATCTGACCGATGAAGGCGGAACGGCCGCCCATCGCGGCGATGCCGGCCATGGAATTGGCCGCCGATCCGCCGGACATCTCGCGGGCGACACCCATCGCCGCGTAAAGTTCGTCCGCCTGTGCCGGCGAAAGCAGCTGCATCGAGCCTTTCGGCAGCCTGTGCGTGACCAGGAATTCGTCATCGCAACTGGCGATGACGTCGACGATCGCATCTCCCATGGCAACGATATCGAGCGTCGGATCGGCCATGAGCGGGTCGCTGGAAGTCCTTGTGGAATCGGGAAAAGCGCGCCCGCCTAACCTTGCCGGTGGGGCGGGTCAATGGAGCGAGGGCTTGCGCGCCGCCAACAAGGCGCTACGCCTTCGCGCCATGACCGACGCATCGCCTTCGCCCGCCATTTCCCGATCCCTCTTCGCCTTCGCGATCTTCTACGGCGGAATGGTCTGCATCGCCGGCGTGCTGGGCAACAAACAGGTCGCGCTTGGGCCGCTGGCGGTCGAGGCCGGCATCTTCGCCTTCCTGCTGCTGGTCATCACGTCGAGCGCCGTCGCCGAACTTCACGGACGCGCAACCGCCAACCGGCTGGTGCTGATCGGCTTCATTCCGCTGATCGTGTCCCTGCTGCTGAGCCTGCTGGTGCTGGCGGTGCCCGCTTCGAAGGACATGGACCCGGCCCGGCTCGAATCCTTCAACACGATCATGGGCGGGACGCCGCGAATCTGGCTCGGGGGAATTCTGGCCTACGGCACGTCGCAGCTTCTCAACGTCACCATTTTCAGCAAGCTGAAGGGCCGCGAGGGCGCAAAATTGCTCTGGCTCCGGTCGGGAATTGCGAGCGTGCTCAGCCAGATCGTCGACACGCTGATCTTCATCACCGTCGCCTTCTACGGAGTTTTTCCGATCGCCGAGCTGCTGCTGGGCCAGATGCTGGCGAAGGTGGTTCTTTCGATCATCCTGGTACCGCCGCTCATCTATGTTTTCGTCGGGATCGGGCGGCGGCTGGATGGTACCAACCCGGCCTAGCGTTGCACGCTTGCATCGCTTGCCCGCGCGTCGACGGGCGGAACTGACTTACACCCTTGTTCGCAGGCCGAAACTTTGCTGTAGCGGCCAAGTGAGTCGCGTGGGGTGACGCGACGGGGTGGAGATTTTTTCCCAAGCGTAAGATGCCAGTGATGCCCGTCCCGGGTGGTCACCGGATTGTCTTATGCTGCCCCTAGCCAGCCCCTGCGCCTGATTCGGCACGTTGCAATTTCTTTTGGGGTTCTCTCGTGAAAAAACTCATTCTGCTCTGTTCGACGGCCGTCGTCATGCCGACCGCCGCCTTCGCCCAGTCGACCGGTTCGGTGGACTTCGAAAAGGAAACCATCGTCGTCACCGGCACCCGCACCCAGGACGTGGGCGGGATCCAGGCGCCGGACGCGCCGAAGGCCAAGGCCGTCGTCACGCAGGAAATGATTTCGCGCAGCGGCCCGGGCCAGACCGTGCTCGACACGATCAACGTCGTTCCGGGCGTCAGCTTCCAGAATAACGACGCCTACGGCAACGCGGGCGGCACGCTCAGCGTCCGCGGCTTCGATTCGACCCGCGTCAGCTACACGCTCGACGGCATCCAGCTGAACGACAGCGGCAACTACAACATCTA
>CAMPIY010000145.1 GCA_946886645.1 uncultured Sphingomonas sp. | reverse complement strand
CGTTCAGCGGGGAATGAACATGCACGATGTGTCGCTTGAGAGTCGCGATCCCGCGGCCATGCTCGAGGAAATCGCGCGCCTGCGGGGGCAAGTGGCGCGGCTCGAATCACAGGTAACGGAGCTGGATCGGCTCGCTCACTGCGATGCGCTGGTGCCCTGCGCCAACCGGCGCGGCATGATGCGCGAACTGGAAACGATGATCGCCCGGCACCAAAGGCACGGGACGCCGGCAGCCGTCCTGTTCGTCGACCTCGACGACCTCAAGATATTGAACGACAGCTTCGGCCATGGCGGAGGAGACGCCGCGCTGCTCAAGGTCGCGCAGAAGCTGCTGGAGGGCACGCGCACGAACGATTGCGTGGCGCGTCTGGGCGGCGACGAATTCTGCATCCTGCTCGACCATGCCGACGAGAAAAGCGCGCTGGAGACCGCCGAGCGGCTGGTCGATACCATCGCGGCGGAGGATTTCCTGTATGAGGGCGCGCCCGTTCCGCTGTCGGTGGCGATCGGCGTCACGTTGATCGAGAAGGATGACAATCCCGCCACCGTCCTCGCGAGGGCAGACAAGGCGATGTACCGGGTGAAGGCTGCCGCTTAACGCTCGCTGGCGTAGTAGCGGTCGCGGACTTTCAGCTCGTCATCCAGATCATATACGATCGGCTGGCCGGTCGGGATTTCCAGGCCGACGATCTCGTCGTCGGGGATCTGCGACAGATGCTTTTCCAGCGCGCGGAGCGAATTGCCGTGGGCGGAAATGATGACGCGCTCGCCGCGGCGGAGAGCGGGGGCGATCTCTGTTTCGTAATAGGGAAGGACTCGGGCGATGGTGTCCTTCAGGCTTTCGCTGTGGGGCACCGCGATGCCCTCATATCTACGGTCACCGGCGACGGCGTAGGGGCTGCCCGGCTCCAGCGGAGGCGGGGGGATGTCGAAGCTCCGGCGCCAGATCTTGACCTGGTCGGCGCCGACCTTGTCGATCATCTCCTGCTTGTTGAGGCCGGTGAGCCCGCCGTAGTGGCGCTCGTTCAGGTGCCAGTCCTTGCTGACCGGCAGCCACAACCGCCCCATTTCGTGCAGGACCAGGTGCAGCGTGCGGATGGCGCGGGTCTGGACGCTGGTGAAGCAGCGGTCGAAGTCATAGCCCTTGTCGGCAAGCAGACGCCCTGCCGCGCGCGCCTCGGCGATCCCTTTCTCGCTTAGGTCGCTGTCCCACCAGCCGGTGAAGCGGTTTTCGAGGTTCCACTGCGATTGGCCGTGGCGGAGGAGAACGAGCGTCGGCATCAGCCCTTCTTCTTCAGCTCCGGCAGTGTCGCATGCAGCGCGTCGAGGCAGGCCGACGCGAGATATTTCGACCGCTCCGGCGACCAGCCATAGACTTCGTCGGGAAGGTCGAAATTGTCCTTGAACGGCATTTCCAGCGTCATTGACACGGCGCCGAAGCGCTCGGCCAACTGGGTGGTCGACATCGACATATTGGCTTCGCCCGGCTTGGCGATTTCATAGCCCTTGCGGGTCTGGAAATCGGGCGAGATGCGCTCGAGATTCTCGCTGAACAGCTGGAACAGGCGGGTCTGGCGGTCGGTGATCGAGGGAATGCCCTCGAAGCCGGCGAGGAAGTTGGCCGGAATCGCCTCGTCGCCGTGAACATCCATCGCAAAGGCCGGCGGCGTCTCGTCCATCGCATTGCGGACGCACAGCACTTCCGGGCTCTTCTCGGCGCTCGGCGCATGCCATTCGCGGTTGAGGTTCACGCCGACCGCATTGGTGCGCAGGTGGCCGCGCCGCGACCCGTCCGGGTTCATGTTGGGGACGATGTGGAAGGTGCATTCCTTGCGGAGCACGCGTGAAACCGGATCGTCCGGATCGGTCAGCTTTTCCAGCGCGCCTTCCATCCACCATTCGGCCATCGTCTCGCCTGGATGCTGGCGGGCGTAGAGCCAGCAGGTGAGGTCGCCCTCGCCGATGGTCAGGCAATCGATGTCCTGCCCGTCGAGGCTCTTGCCGAGGCTGCGATATTCGACGCCGGGCAGGGCCGCGACGGTCGAGACGAGATCGTGGTGACGCTCCATCGAATAGGGCGCGAAATAGGCGATCCAGACGAGGTCGGTCTCGGGCACGAATTTGATGGTGAGCGTGCCGTCAGCATAGCTGGTGCCGTCGATCCGGGTCCAGTCCTCGCGGTCGATCGAGACGCAGGCCTTATAATCCGGCCAGCCGTCGGGGTAGGCGGCGGTGCCGCAATTGGTGATCCGCAGCGTCACCTCGCGGCCGCCCGCTCCCGACAGGCGGAAATGGAACCACTGGTGGAAATCGCTCATATGGTCCTTGACGATCTCGAGGTCGATCGTGTCGCCGCTGCCACCGACGACGCGAATATTGCCTGCGTCAAACGCGCTCGAAATCGTGATGCTCATGGAACCCCTGGGTCGTGGCTGGAAGTGGTTGAACGGCGGCCCTGATAAAGCCGTGGGCGGCGATGGGCAAACCTTAGTCTTTTCGACGAACGGCACTGGCGTGGGAGCCTGTGCCCCGCTAGCCCAGCGGCGAAAACCGGCGGTTCATTCCGCCCGTCCATTTTCCGGAGCCGTCGATGCGCTTTCTTCCCGCAATTGCCCTTTTGCTATTCGCGACCGCGTCGCTTCACGCCGCGACGCCCGCCTCTGCCGATCCGGTCAGCGTCCAGCGGGTTCGGGCGGACGTGGAATTCCTGGCGTCGGATAATCTCGAGGGCCGCGATACGGGTTCCCGCGGCTATCAAATCGCCGCCGACTATGTCGCCTCGCAGTTTCGCGCGATCGGGCTGGAGCCGGCCGGGGAAAGTGGCGGCTGGTTCCAGAAGGTGCCGTTCCGCCGCGCTTCGTTCGACACGCCACCCCGGATGACGCTGACGGTCGGCGGAAAGACGGTTGTTTTGGAGCAAGGCAAAGATGCGGGGATCCGGCCCAGTGTGACCGCGAAGACGCGCAACCTGACGGCCGGCTTCGTCTTCGTGGGATATGGCCTCAAGGACACGCGCTACGGTTATGACGATTATCGCGGGCTCAACCTCAAGGGGAAGATCGCGGTCGCGCTGGCCGGAACGCCCAAGGGCCTGCCGAGCGAAATCGAGGCTCACCTCAATGCCAGCAAGGACCGCATGGCGGCTGATGCCGGGGCCGTTGGCTTCGTGGAGATTGGCGAGGGTCCGCGCTACAACATGATGCGGCGGTATAGCAGGCCGCTGATCGACTGGGTCGACACCAACGGGCAGGCGGGCTCGACGCCGGCGGGCATCGTCCTGCAGCTGGGCCTGTCGAAGGAAATCGCCGAACGGCTGTTCGAAGGGGCGCCCCGCTCGCTGGCGTCGGTGCAGGCCGATGCCAAAGGTGACGGCAAGGCAGGACCGCGCGGCTTTGCGCTTCGGCCGACCCTGACCGTCCAGGCCGAGAATAAGTGGGAGGATTTCACCAGCCCTGAGGTAATCGGAATGCTGAAAGGCTCCGACCCGACGCTGGCGGCCGAGCATGTCGTGCTGATGGGCCATCTCGACCATCTGGGCATGAAGCCCGACGCCAAACCGGGCGAGGACGCTATCTACAACGGGGCACTGGACAATGCGGCGGGCGTTGCGACCATGCTGGAAGCCGCGCGGCTGTTCGCGGCACAGCCGGTGCGGCCGAAGCGGTCGGTGTTGTTCATCGCCAACACCGGGGAGGAAAAGGGACTGCTGGGTGCGGACTATTACGCCAGTCACCCGACCGTCCCGGCCAAGAGCATCGTCGGCCTGGTCGACCTCGACATGCCGCTGCTTCTTTATCCGTTCACCGATGTCACAGCATTCGGCGCAGACCATTCGACGGTCGGCGCGATCGTCGCCCAGGCCGGCGCCTCGATGGGAATTTCCGTCAGCCCCGACCCGATGCCGGAGGAGGCCATCTTCACCCGCTCCGACCATTACCAGTTCGTCCGCCGCGGGGTGCCCGCGGTGCTGCTGATGACCGGTCACGCCAATGGCGGGAAGGGCATCTGGAACAGCTGGCTGAGCAAGGTCTACCACTCGCCGCAGGACGACCTCACGCAGAAGATCGATTGGGATGCCGGCGCCCGCTACGCGTTGCTCAACTATCGGATCGCGAAGGCCATGGCGGACGCTCCCGTGCGGCCGATGTGGCTCCAGGGCGATTATTTCGGCGACCTGTTCGATCCGAAGGGGCCGCGCGCCCCCGCGAAAGCGGCCCGCTGAACTTGACTTGGCGGCTCCCGCACCATAGGGGAGCCGCCGGTTACACCCACCCGACAACATATAAACTACGAAGGCAGGCGTTTTCGGCCATGAAGATTCGCAATTCCCTGAAGTCGCTGAAGTCGCGTCATCGCGATTGCCGGGTGATTCGCCGTCGCGGCCGGACCTACGTCATCAACAAGACGAACCGCCGCTTCAAGGCGAGGCAAGGCTAAGGTCCGGGGGGACCTTAGCTGACGAGCTCGCCAGGGCTAAGGCCCGGCTCACCTGATATTTTCGCGACTTTCCAAGGCCTTCGCCCTACCGGGCGGGGGCTTTTCGCGTTGAGGAACGAATATCCGGGCCGATTCGAGCGTTATGTCGGTGAATGAACATTTCAGCCCGCGTTAAGCTCGATTCGCCTACAAGGCGCCCAAGGAGTGAGACAAATGACTCGCACGTTGAAGATCGTCCTGACCGCTGCCGGT
>CAMPIY010000144.1 GCA_946886645.1 uncultured Sphingomonas sp. | reverse complement strand
CAGGCGCGGATGGGGAGCGATTTCAGCTTCAGCCAATTGCTGCTGGACAAGGCGGAAAAGGGCGAGAAATTTACCCGCTGACGTCTCCTGACAGGGATTGGCAATGATCGTCTTGGCGCTAGGATAGCCGCCTTGGGGGATGTCGATGTCGGACGTTGCGTACCTGCGTGAGACCGAGTTGGCGCTGATGAACGCGCCGTTCGATCCCGGTGGCTGGAAAAGCGCGATCGAGATGGTCGCCACGGCGACGGGCAGCGGGGCGGCTCATCTGGCCGCGATCGGGGGCCCGATCCTGATGCCGCTCGACATTTTCGTCGGCCGGGAAGCCGAGCGGATCGACGATTATTTCTCCGCGCCCGAACTGTGCGGAGCTTCCAATTGGCGGATAGCGTGCATCGGCGCGCCGATGACCATCCAGCACGAGCGGCACTACGCGGAGGCGCGGGCGCTGGGCGGAGCCGGGGCCTATGACGACGCGGTCGCGTCCCTCGACATGCGGTTCGGGTGCCAGTCCGCGCTGATCAACGACGAACGCAACTTTCTGGGCCTGGCGCTGATCCGCAGCCAGCGGGAAGGGCCGACCGATGCCGTCGTCTATGGCCGGTTCCAGCACTTGATCCGCCACGTCCAGCGGGCGGTGCGGGTTCAGCTGGCGCTGGACGGGGAAGCGGCCGAGCTGATGCTGGGCGAACTGGCGACGATTCATTGCAAGGTCGTCCTGCTTGACCGGCACGGCTGCCTATCGGCGGTCAGCGGCAGCGCCGAACCGCTTTTCGATGATCCCGGCCCGGCAAGGCTCGACGGTCTGGCTTTCGGCCTTCGCGACCGGGAGGAAAACCGGCAGCTGCAGCGCGCCATGGGACGCCTTTTATCCGGCCACGCCGGTGCACCTGTGGTGCATCAGATGCGCGCCGGCCGGACTCCCTGCTCCCCGGACGGCCGCTGGAAACTGTCATTGGTCCGGCTGCCCGATCGGCCGCATGGGCTGGGCTTCGACCCGGCGCTGGCGCTTTCGTTCCAGCCGCTGGCAAGCCGGCCCGCGACTTCGGGCGCTGGACCAGCCATCAATTGACGGGAACCTTTGGCGCCAAGCTGAGTCCAAGGAACCACAGGGAGAAAGCCAATGGGCGACTATATGGTCCAGGAAAGCACCGGCCGGCAGGCGGTGCGATACAAGGCAATCGTCGTTTGGATCCACTGGATCACAGCGGCATTCGTCGTGGCTCAGGTCGTGATCGGCTTCACCTTCGCCAACATGGAGCGCGGACCCGATCGGATGGAGGTCTTCACTTGGCACAAGACCATTGGCGCGACGATCCTGCTGCTCGCGCTCCTCCGGCTGGCCGTGCGTCTGCTTAATCCACCGCCGCCCTATCCTTCGGACTTTCCAAAGTGGGAGCGCTTTTTCGCGGTGTGGAACCACCGGATTTTCTATGCGCTGCTGATCGTCTTGCCGCTGACCGGGCTGCTTGCGGTATCGGGCCGCGCCGAAGGCGGGCTGGTGCCCTTGAAGTTCGGCCTCGCGCTACCGGCCATCCCCGGCATTGCGCGGGAGAACGGCTTTGGCGACCTGCATGAGCTACTGGTTTTCACGACGCTGGCGCTGCTCGTGCTGCATATCGGTGCCGCCCTGAAGAACCAGTTTGCCTCGACGACGGATGTTGCGGACCGGATGCCGCCATTCAAATCGCGGAACGCTTAGGCATCAGCCAGAGCATCGTTCCCGCCAACGCTGCTACTCCGGCGGCGATGGTGAAGGTCATGGCGGCGCCATCGCGGTCCCAGATGAGGCCTGCGCCAAGGCTCGCGAGCAGGGTCGCGACGCCGCTGACGAAGAAATAGGCGCCGAAGCTGGTGGCGCGCTCATCGTCCGGCGCGGCGTCGGCAATCATCCGCGCGAAAATACCCTGGGTCAGCGCCATATGCGCGCCCCACAGGACGATGCCGAATGCGACGCTCCACAAATCGTCGGCGTTCGCGAGCCAGAGGTCGGCGGCGACCAGCAGCGCAATGCCGCCCAGCAAGACCGAACGAGGATCGGTTCGATCGCTGAGCGCGCCCGCCGGATAGGCGAGCAGCATGTAGGACAGGCTGAACAGGGCGAGCGCGAGCGGCGACCATTGCGCGCCAATGCCGACGTCCATCGCCTTCAGGATCAGGAAGCTCTCCGAAAAACGGGCGAGGGCGAAGAGGAACCCGACCGCGAGCAGCCGCTTGACCTGAAGGTCGAGGCGCCGCCACCCGCCCCATTTTGCGGCGGCCGTCGTCGGCATCGGCTCGCGCGTTTCGCGGAGCATCGCCCAGGCGAAGAAGAAGGACAGGAAAGCGGGAATGATCGCGACCCAGAAGACGGCGCGAATATCGCTGGCGAACAGGATCATCAGCCCGACCGCGGCCAGCGGGGCGATGGTGCCACCGACCGTATCGAGCGCCTGTCGGAGCCCGTAGGCCGCGCCCCGCAGTTCGTGCGGCGTTTCATCCGCAATCATCGCGTCGCGCGGGGCGCCGCGAATGCCCTTGCCCACCCGGTCGATGAACCTGGCACCGAGCACCGGTAACGCCCCTTGGGCCAGCGGGAAAAGGGGTTTGGATAGTGCCGCCATGCCGTAGCCGAGAAGTATCCACGGCTTGCGCCTCTGCTGCCGGTCGCTGAGGCGGCCGGAAACCAGCTTAGCCATCGAGGCAGTGGCTTCGGCGATGCCGTCGAGCGCTCCCATCGCTGCGACGGGGAGGCCAAGGGTAATGGTCAGAAAGGCCGGAAGCAGTGCGTGATAAATCTCGCTCGACAGGTCCATCAGCAGGCTGACGATACCGAGAATCCAGACGGTGCGCGGCAGGCGAGGGCGGCTCGGCATCACGATTGCGTACAGGCAAATTTGCCAAATGCGAAATCTTTGATAGCTTCAATTTCATGTGGGGAGCAGCGACACCGAGTGCCATCGCGGCGCGCTTCGCTCGATTGGTCGAGCAATTGGGTGGCGACACCTCCGCGGCCAAAGCCATGGGCCAGCAACGCGAGCTGCTGGGGGCGGTGCAGTCGCAGCAGCCAGCAACGCTCAACCAGGTCGCGGCGAAAGTGAAACGCGGCGCTCCGGCGGTCAGCCGGGCTATCGACACCTTGGTGCGCGCCGGCCTGGTCGAGCGTCAGGCCGATCCCGACAATCGCCGCCGCCTCGCGCTGAGGCTGACCGACGATGGCCGCCAGTTCCTCAACCAGCCGCCGGTTGCCGACGGCTCGCTCGAAGGCCGCCTGGGCAAGCTAGCCGCCAGCGAACTGCGCGCCCTCGAACGCGGCATCGAAATCCTCGAACGCCTCCCGCGTTAACCATTTACCTTTCTCAACGGCCGGTAAGAGCGTAAACCGCGCTCAATAGCGGGAGAGGGGGCATGATTCTCTTCGCACTGGTTGCGGCGCTATTGATCGCTGCGGCGGGGTTGGGCGCACATCTGATCGGTGCGGCCGCCAGGAATGGCGCACTGAAGCCGAAGCCCGAGGCGCTCGGGCTCGGCGCCGTGACCAATTTCTTCGACACGCTCGGGATCGGCTCGTTCGCGCCGACCATCGCCTGGTTCCGGTTCCGGAAGATGGTTCCGGACCGGCTCATCCCGCTGACCATGCTGACCGGCTACACTATTCCGTCGATCCTTCAGGGCGTGATTTTCCTGATCCTGTTGGGGACGAAGGTCGATCCGTGGCTCCTCCTTTTCTGCATCGTCGCGTTGACTGCGGGCGGCTATATGAGCGTGCCGCTTGCCGCGCGATCGCCAGTGCGATTGATTCAAGCGATCGTCGGCATCGCGCTGCTGATGGCTGCATTCTTTTACTCCCTGTCCAATCTCGGCTTGATGCCGGCTGGCGGGACGTCAGTGAGCCTCCCGATCGGCTTCGCCATTGTCGCGATCCTGGCCAATTTCCTGTTCGGGCTGCTGCTCAGCTTCGGCGTTGGCAACTATGCGCCAACCCTGGCGATGCTGAGCCTCATGGGGATGGATCCTCGCCTTGCCTTTCCGATCATGGCGGCGGGCGCGGGCATCGCCGGGGCGGCGGCCGGCTCCCGCTGCTGTCGTACGGTCGAGCTCGACTGGCGCATTGTGTTGGGCCTGACGATCGGGGCAATCCCGGCAGTTCTGGTTGCGGCGTTTATCGTCAAGGAAATGCCCGTGACCATGCTCCGCTGGCTGGTGGCCGTGGTCGTCACTTATGCCGGGGTCACGCTGCTATTGACCGCAACTCGCGGCGCGGAACTGGTGCCGCCCGACGCTCCGCAAGCAGCGGTCGAGCATTAAATCCCGTTAGCCGTGGCCGCGCCGCCGCCGCGTCTCCCAGCCCTTCTTCGCCGCCGCGCTCCGGCTCCTTGAGCGGCCCGAACCGTCGTTCTTGCCGCCCTTGTCCTGGGCGTTGACAGTGCGCCAGGCCCGTTCCTCGGACTCCTTCTTGGACACGCCCTTGTCGCGGTAGCCCTCGGCGATGTGGTCGGCTTTCCGTTCCTGTTTCGCAGTGTACGCGCCTTTCGGCATCACTAGTCTCCTTCCAGCTGCAAAACGCTCGGGAAGCCAATGAGATGCCATTGCCGCAGCGCAGCAATTCCTGTAGGGGCGCGCCAACTCTATTCACGGAAAATCGATAATGAACCTTCGCAACGTGGCGATCATCGCCCACGTCGATCATGGCAAGACCACGCTCGTCGACCAGCTCTTCCGCCA
>CAMPIY010000143.1 GCA_946886645.1 uncultured Sphingomonas sp. | reverse complement strand
TGCAGATTGTCGAATTGCAGGTCGCCGTATTGAACGTCGCGACCGGCACAGTATCGCCGCCCGGTATGCTGTAGGACGTCACGAAGTCGGTATTGATCACGTTGGCCACCGGATCGCTGACCACCGCGTAGCGCACGCCCATCTGCGTCGCCTTCTCGACCCGGTTCAAGGTCCACATATAGCGGCCGACATCGATGATCCCGAACAGCAGCAGCAACAGCAGCGGCAGCACGATCGCGAACTCGGCGGCGCTTGCCGCGCGTTCGTTTCGAATCAGAGAGGCGAAGCGCTTGATCACAGGCCGAACACCGTCGCCTGGCTCGAAGCGTTCAACGAAAGGCCGGTCGAGCGGAACCCGATCGTGTCGATCAGCGGCGTATAGGGCACCCTTGCCTCGACGGTCACCCGCGGCACATTGGCTCGGGCGGTGTAAATGCCGTCATAGACGCGAGCGCCGTCCACGCCGGCATTGGCGTAGCAGTTGATGGAAACGGTGATCGTGGCGGGGTTCGTCCAATAATAGAGCAGCGGCTTGTCCGAGCCGCCCGGCGCCGGATTGCCGTACCGGACGACGTTCCGGATTTGCGTTTCATTGGTGGCGGTACCGCCGCAGGGCATCGACGCAAAGCTTTGCCGGGCGGCAAAGCGCGCGCCGTCGCGGACCGCTTTCGTAACGAGATGCTCGTCCCAGAAAAACTTGCCCACCTCGAACGAGCCGAACATCAGGATCAGAAGCAACGGCGCGACCAAGGCCATTTCGGCGGCAGCGGCGCCGTTCCGGTCGCGCCAGAGGGAGATGAGCCGGCTCATCACCTCACCAGATACGGCACGTCGCGCCGCACGATCTGCGCCGCGTTGCCGCCCGGAGTTACAGGACCGATGACTTCCAGGTAGATTTCATTGCCGCTGTCGCCATTGCCGCGACCGGGACTCCCCACGCCAGGCTCGACCAGGAACATGTCGACCCAGGCGCCGACCTGAACCGGCGTGGACGCGCCGTGCAGAGCGCCGCAATTGCTGCCGACCGCAACCTGCAGGACACGGCGGTCGCGGGAAGGATCGGGAATTGTGGCATTGCAAACCGCAGTGCCATCCTGCCGAAGGGCACCTGCCCCACTGCCGCTGGCTATCTCGTTGGGAATGGCGCTGTTTGCGATTTCCCATAGGTAGGTTTCGTACCTGGTCATCGTCGCGGCGTCTGCCGGGATATTGCCGGCATGATATTTATTAAAGTAATCGCCCCGCGCCCAAACGCCATCGCCGAAGCGGCTGTTGGTTCCTCCGCATGACGAGCCGTAGCTCGTATAATGGCAATTATCCCTGGGCAGCCCCATTGCATCGATATGGTTGTCGGAATCGATCTGAGTCATCGCGGTATCCGTCCCGAGCTTGGCTCGCGGACTGAAGCGATTGGTGGGCAGCCGCCATCCATTGTTGTGGATCTTGCAAGAATTATTGCCCGACGGGGCCGCGACGTTGATGAGGTCCTTGACCACGTTGAGCGCCGGCGGGCAGGCACTTCCAAGACAGGGCGCCAGGGCCACCCCGCCGCCGCTGCTCATGTCGTAGATGTCGAACCGCGTATTGATCGCCACGATGGCCGGCGTGGGCGCGCCGGTGCTGACCGGTTCCTCGCCCTCGATCTCCTGGCACTGGAACACCGGGTTCTGGAAGGCCAGGCCGATCTGGGTCGAATTGGCGTCCTGCGGGCCGATATAGCCGAAAGCGCCCGGCGCCCAGTTGGGCCCGCTGTTCGAAACCGCCCGGATTCCATGCCCCCTCATGGCCGCCCAATCGACCGTGCCGGTGGGCGGGCAGATCATCAGCGGCGGGACCTTGCACAACGCCGTCCCCATTCCGGCGACGGCCTGTGCGTCCAGATTGCCCGAGCTCAGCGCGCCGACGATCGGGGTCAGCGCGAAATCGACCTTCCGGACGGCGACGCGGACCTGGACGAAGCGGGCTTCCTTATTGTCGGTGGCCGGCACGGTCGCCAGCTTGTCTTGGAAGAAGCGGATGCTGGCGTTGGGGTCGTCGACAATGGTGGTGTCCGACGTACAAACCGCCGACGCGTCGATCTGGACGGCGAGGCCCCCGCCGTCATTCGCCTGCAATGTCTGGTTGGTCAGAAGGGTGCGGGCGGCCGCGACCGCCCGGCCGCAAGCTCCAAGCTCGCCGTCCAGCTGGCTCGCCGCGGCGAGCGCTGCCTGGTCGGCGGCATTCTGGAGCTCGGTGTCGAGGCTCGCCATCCGCGCATAGTCGAAGGCGATGCCTCCGGCGCCGATCAGTGCGAACAGGGACAAAGCGACGGTTGGCGCTACCGCCCCGCTGTCACTCCTCCCGATCCTTCCGATCCACCGACTCATCGTTGCTCATCCTTATTGCGGTCCACCGCCGCCGCCGGAGCCTGAGGCGGAGCTCGCCGATTCACGCACAACCGGCTTGGTCTGGCCCTTGCGATAGCGCTCCGTCGCCTTGGCCGCATGTTCGCCGCTGTCGCCCGGCTTTGCCCCATCCTCCGGATAGACCGGCTCGGGATCCACCGTCTGGATCGCCATGTCATAGCGCAGCGCCTCGCCGAAACCGGGGTCGACCGGCGCGCAGCCCGCCGCCGCCAGCAACGCGGAGCCGGCCGCGATCCATTTCAGCTCAGAGCGCATGGCCATAATCCTTTTCCAGCTTGGACGGGTCGAGCGTCGCCATCCCGCCGCTGCCGACGGGCGCGGGCGCCGCTTGCGGTTGCGGCATTTCACCGATCGGCCGGCCGACGGGCGACGGCTGGGTCGGCGCGAGCGGGTTGACGCCCACGCCGCCGTCGGTGCGGCCGAGGAGGAACAGGTCGGCCTCGTCCGGCGGCGTCGACCGGTCGGTCGGAAGCCGCATCGCGGCGGCGCGGACCGGCCTCACCAGCCTCGGCGTGACGATGATCACCAGCTCGGTCTCTTCCTTCTGGAAGTTGGACGAGCGGAACAGCGCGCCGATGATCGGGATCGAGCCGAGGATCGGGAATTGCCGCACCGTGTCCTGGAAATCGCGCCGAAGCAGCCCGGCCATGGCGAAGCTCTCGCCGTCGCGCAGCTCGACCGTGGTCTTGGCCCGGCGGGTCTGGAGGCCCGGCACGCGAAGGTTGTTGATGACGATCGACGCGGTCGGGTCGATCGAGCTGACCTCCGGAGCGACCTCCAAATTGATGACTCCGTCGGCCAGCACCGTCGGGGTGAAGGCCAGGCTGACGCCGAACGGCTTGAACTGGACCGAGATGGCGACTCCATTGTCGCCGCCGCCGGACCCTTGCGCCACCGGAATCGGGAATTCTCCGCCTGCCAGGAAGCTCGCCGTCTCGCCCGACAGCGCGACCAGGGTCGGCTCGGCCAGGGTCGTCACCGCGCCCTTGCGCTCGAGCGCATTGAGGGTCGCGTCGATGTTGAGCCCGCCGATGCGGAACATGCGCGACAGGATTCCGAAGCTGTCGACGATCCCGCCCAGCGCCAGTGCCGGCGCGTTGGGGATCACCGACTGCGTCACCGTGCCGGTAATCGGGTCGGTCGTCGTCGTGGTCGTCGTGCCGGTCGAGCTGCTGAAGCTCGCGCCGTTGCCGAACGCGCTCTGGAAACCATGATTGCCGCTGCCGCTGACGAAGCCGCTGATGCCCAGATCCTTGAGCGCTCCGCGCTTCACTTCGGAGAAGCGGACTTCCAGCATCACCTGCTGCGCCGATCCGATCGACAACAGGTTGATGACCTTGCCCGGCGCATAGGTTTCGGCCAGCTGGACCGCGCGGTCGGCGGCCGGGCCGCTGCTGACCACGCCCTCCAGCACGATCGAGTCATTGGCGATGCGCGCCCCGACCTGGTCGTCGGGCATCAGCTCGGACAGCTGGCGCTTGAGGCTGGTGACGTCCGGCCCGACCGCGACGTCGATCACCGCGATCAGCCTGCTGTTGCGGTCATAAAGGGTGAGGCTCGTCGTCCCCATCTTCTTGCCCAGCACATAAATCGACTGGTCGCTAAGCGGCAGGACGTCGGCGATTTCCGGATTGCCGATCAGCGCCTTGGAATAGGGCCGGTCGGAACGGATCACCTGGCTCTTGTTGAGCGGCACCGCAAGCTCGCCCGCGCGCACTTCGTCGGCCGAGCTGATGACCTGCGCGGCGGCCTGTGCCGGCAGCGCGAATGCGGCCGTGACCGCGATGACGGCGCCAAGCGCCGCCCCCTTGAACCTGCCGTTCATAGCCCCCCCACTTCATAAGTACTTGCCTGGGTCCCGCGGGTGACCACCACCGTGCTGGTCGACGGCACCACGACGGCGGGCCGGACCGGGGCGCGCGGACGGGTGACGCGGGCAACCTGCCTGCGGACGGCCGGCGGCGGCGATGCCATGGCGGACGGCCTTCCCCCCGCCTTGGCCTCCGGCGGACGCTGGCTGCCATAATAGCTGTAGCGAAGGTCATCGAGGCTGACCGTCTGGACGTTCGGGATATTCTGCTCCTCGCCCGGCTTCCTCAGCACCAGGCTGAGCTGGCCGAGCTGCTGGCCGAGCGCGATCTTCTGCGCGTCGATCGGGGTCAGCTCCAGGGTCGCGGTGCGCGACACCGCCGGCTGGCCGTTGGAAGCGGCCGCCTGGTCCATCGCGATCACCCGGATGTTCTGGAGCAGCACATCGGTGACCTGCTGGCCCTGCGCCGCGCCGTCGCCGCCAATCGGCTGGCG
>CAMPIY010000142.1 GCA_946886645.1 uncultured Sphingomonas sp. | reverse complement strand
GCCACCAGCTGCCCTTATGCTCGGTGGCGCCGGCGACGAACTCGTCGAGCGTCGCCGCTGCCGCTTCGTTGGTCCAATATTGATATTTCCCGGCGGCCGGCGGATTCACCACGCCGGCAATATGTCCCGAGCCGGCCAGCACGAACCGCTTCGGCCCTTTCAGAACCCGCGTCAGCTTCCACACGCTGGGCGAGGGAGCGATATGATCTTCCCGGCCGGCCTGGATGTAGGACGGCGTCTCGATCTTTGTGAGGTCGATAGGCACGCCCATCAGCTCGATCGCGCCCGGCTTCATCATCAGATTCTGGCGATATAGCCGCTCCAGATAATCCTTGTGCCATCCACCCGGCAGGTTGGTCACGTCGCCGTTCCAGTGAAGCAAGTCGAACGGCGGCGGGTCGTTCCCCATGAGGTAATTGTTGACGACATAGTTCCAGATCAGGTCGCGGCCGCGCAGCAGGTTGAAGGTCGCCGCCATCACCCGCCCGTCGAGCACGCCGCTCTCGGCGGTCAGCCGGTCCAGCGTTGCCATCGTCTCGTCGCCGAGGAACAGCTTCAAATCGCCCGCATCCTCGAAATCGACCTGCGCGGTGAAGAAGGTGGCGGACGCGACCTTTTTCGCCTCCCCCTTCCCCGCAAGATAGGCGAGCGTCGCCGCCATCGTCGTCCCGGCGACGCAATAGCCGATCGCGTGAACCGCCTCGACGCCCAGCAAGTCGCGGATCGTATCGATCGCCTCGACCTGCGCCGCGACATAATCGTCCATGGTGACGTCGCGAATGCTCTCGTCCGCGGATTTCCAGCTGACCATGAACAGGCTGACGCCCTGGTCGACCGTCCATTTGACGAAGCTTTTCTCGGGCGTGAGGTCGAGGATGTAGAAGCGGTTGATCCACGGCGGGAAGATCACCAGCGGTGTCTCCAGCACCCCCTCGGTCGTCGGCGCATAGTGGATTAGCTGGAACAGCTTGGTTTCGTAGATCACCTTGCCCGGGGTCGTCGCCAGGTTGCGGCCCAGCTCGAACGCGCCTTCCGGACTTTGCGTCACCTGCCCCCGGGAGATGTCGGCGAGCATGTTCTTGAGGCCGGCAAGCAGATTCTCGCCCTTGGTCTCGACCGTCCGTTTCATCACCTCCGGATTGGTGGCCATGAAATTGGCCGGACTCATCGCATCGACGAACCCCTTGGTTGCGAAGCGCAAGCGGTTGCGCGCGGCCTCGTCCAGCCCCTCGATCTCCTCGACCGTTCCCATCAGCTTGTCGGAAATGGCCAGATAGCTTTGCCGAACCGTGTCGAAGATCGGACTTTCGCGCCATTCGGGCGAGCCGAACCGCCGGTCCTTTTGCTCGCCGGCGGCGCTATATTGGCCGAGCATCTGGCCCCACGCCTCGAGACCCTTGGACCAAGCTTCGGCGCCTGCGCTCATCCACTGCATCGGATCGCCGGCCGCGGCCGGAGGCTGGGAGAGTCCGAAGCCAGGCATGTGGCTCGCCTTGTCGAGATTGTCGGCCCAGGCTTCCATCATCATCTGGTTGGCCCGCGCCATCACCAGTGCCCAATGCTGCCAGTCTTCGATGCCCGGAATGGTGGTTGTGCTGTCGTCGGTCATGGGCATTCCCATACTCGTCATTGCGGGCGAATGCGAAGCAATCCATAGGCGAAACGAATGACCACGCCCCAGATCCTTCCGGATGCGCTCGTGCTGCTCGACTATGTCGGCATCGGTGTGTTCGCCGTGTCGGGCGCGTTGCTGGCGGCGGAGAAGAAACAGACGCTGGTCACCTTCATCTTCTTCGCGGTGGTGACGGGGGTCGGCGGCGGAACGCTGAGGGATCTGCTGATCGGGGCGCCTGTCTTTTGGGTCGGGACCAACGCGACGCTGCTGATCTGCATTGGGGCGGCGCTGGGTGTCTGGACCCTCTCGCGCAAGGTCATCGCGGAGAAAGCGCTGCTGTGGTTCGACGCGGTCGGAATAGCAGCCTATGCGACCTATGGCGCGGCCAAGGCGCTCAATTACGGGGTTGCTCCGGTTCCGGCCTTCGCCATGGGCGTGATGACGGCCTGCGTCGGCGGAATCATTCGCGACGTGCTGGCAGGGGAGCCGTCGATCCTGATGAGGCCGGAACTCTATGTGACCGCCGCCGCCCTGGCATCCGGCCTGTTCGTGATCCTGGCGATTGCGGGGGCTCCGGTGACGCTGGCGGCGCTTGTAGCCGGCCTGACAGGCTTTGCATTACGGGGCGCGGCAATCTCCCGAGGAATCAGCCTGCCCGCCTACGACCGCTAGCTTGCCGCACTGCACAATTGACGCCATGACGGCCGCATGACCGACGAATTCTATCGAATCCAGCGCCTGCCGCCCTATGTCTTCGCCGAAGTGAATGCGATGAAGGCCGCGGCGCGAGCACGCGGTGAGGACATCGTCGATCTGGGCATGGGCAATCCCGACGGAGCGCCCCCGAAGCATGTCATCGACAAGCTGGCGGAAGTCGCAGCCAAGCCGACCGCGCACCGCTATTCCGCTTCCAAGGGCATCCCCGGCCTCCGCAAGGCCCAGGCGGCCTATTACAAGCGCCGCTTCAACGTCGACCTAGACCCCGACAGTGAGGTGATCGTCACGCTGGGCAGCAAGGAGGGGCTCGCCAACCTTGCCCAGGCGATCACCGCGCCGGGCGATGTCGTGCTGACCCCTAACCCGAGCTACCCGATCCACCATTTCGGCTTCATCATCGCCGGAGCCGCGATCCGCTCGATCCCGGCCGTCCCCGGTCCGGACTTCTTCGACCGGTTGGAAAGGGCGATGCGCTACACGGTGCCGCGGCCCAAGGTGCTGGTCATCGGCTATCCCAGCAACCCCACTGCGCAGACCGTCGACCTCGCCTTTTATGAGAAGCTGGTCGCCTTCGCTCGCGAGGCTGGGCTGACCGTCATCTCCGACCTCGCCTATGCCGAAATCTACTTCGGTGACACGCCCACCCCTTCAATCCTGCAGGTCGAGGGCGCGAAGGAGGTCGCGGTCGAGTTCACGTCGATGAGCAAGACCTATTCGATGGCCGGCTGGCGGATGGGCTTCGCGGTCGGCAACGCGCGACTGATCGGCGCGCTCACCCGCGTGAAGAGCTATCTCGACTATGGCGCCTTCACCCCGATCCAGGCGGCCGCCTGCGCTGCCTTGAACGGTCCACAGGACATCGTCGATTTCAACCGGCAGCTCTACAAGGCGCGCCGCGACGTGATGGTCGAAAGCTTCGGCCGCGCCGGATGGGAGATTCCGGTGCCGATGGCCAGCATGTTCGCCTGGGCCCCGATCCCCGAAGCCTTCCGTCACCTCGGCAGCATGGAGTTTTCGAAACGGCTTTTGACCGAGGCTCACGTCGCCGTCGCACCGGGCGTCGGCTTCGGCGAGGAGGGTGAAGGCTATGTCCGTCTCGCGCTCGTCGAGAATGAGCAGCGACTTCGCCAGGCGGCGCGGGGGATCAAGAAGATGCTCGCCGCCGTTTAACGAAAATCCGAAGGTTATCGCCGAGTGGAGCCGGGGGAACGCTCACTCACCTACGTTGGTTAACGCCGCCAGCTTGTGCAGGAGTGGAGGCTCATGCACTTGATCGGCAAGCTATTTCGGGAGCGTGGGTTGGAATGATCAGGTTTCGTACGCTTATCGCGGTGAGTGCTTTGTCGGCGCTCTCCGCCTGCACCACTGCCCCGCCGCCTACCATGCCGCGGATCGCGACGCCGAAATATGTGCCGCCGCAGACCAATTACCGCTGGACCAACGGCTTCTCCGCGTCGGGGTTCGAGGCGATGCACGCCATGCTCGGCCGCACCTCGCTCCGCCCCGGCGAGTTCCACTGGTCGCCGAACGTGCCAGTCGACGGCGACGTCGCGATCACCGTCGATATCGCCAACCAGATCGCCTTCGTCTTCAAGGGGTCGCAGCTGATCGGCGTGACCAATGTGTCGACGGGCAAGAAGGGCCACCCGACCCCGCTCGGCTTCTGGACGATCAATTGGAAGAAGCCGAAATATTTCAGCCGGAAATATGACAACGCCCCGATGCCGTGGATTCAGAACATCGACGACAAGGGCATTGCATTCCACGGCGGCAACACGCCCGGCTATCCCGCCAGCCACGGCTGCATCCGGCTGCCAATGGCCTTCGCCAAGCATCTCTACACGCTGACCAAGCCCGGCAATAAGGTCGTCATCGAAGGCTAGTCGCGCTTTCGGGAAAGTTGCGGCATATCTTCCGGATATGTCCGCGCCCTCGCTTCTTCCGCCGACTCCCGAGCTCACCCACCTCGCGCAGATCATCCAGCTCGCCGTCGCGCCGGTGTTCCTGCTCGCGGGCCTTGGCGCTTTCCTCAATGTCTGCGCAGGCCGCCTCGCCAGAATCATCGACCGCGCCCGCCAGCTCGAGCCGCGCATTCTCGCAAGCAGGGGCGAGGAGCACCGCCGGCTGATCCGCGAAATCCGCGTGCTCGACCGGCGCATCGCGGTCGTGAACAACGCCATCTTCACGACGGTGCTTGCGGCCGTGCTGATATCGCTGGTCGTTATCCTGCTGTTCGTTGCCTTCCTGACCGGAACCAAGGTCGGCACCGCAATCGCCCTTTTGTTCATCGCGGCGATGATCGCGACGGGCGTCGGCTTCGCCATCTTCCTCCACGAAACCCGGCTTGGCACGCGGACCATCCATGTCCGCGCCCATGTGCTGGAGCATGAACCGGAGGTCGAGGAATAAGGCCGGTTGCACGGCGGCGCACTCAACCCTATCGGCGGTGCATCAAATCCCGGGAGTTCACATGGTCAGCGCCAGCCACCTTCTCGACCGCGTCCTAGTCCTCGAAATGGTTCG
>CAMPIY010000141.1 GCA_946886645.1 uncultured Sphingomonas sp. | reverse complement strand
CGATGTTGGCGCGGGTCCAGGCGCCGGGATGGACCTTCTTCTCCATCGCCGCATTCTCGGCCGGCATTCCGAATGCGTCCCAGCCCATCGGGTGGAGAACTTCAAATCCCTGCATCCGCCGGAAGCGGGCCAGGACGTCGCCCATCGTGTAATTGCGGACATGGCCCATATGGATGCGCCCCGACGGATAGGGGAACATCTCCAGCACATAGGCCTTGGGCTTGGGCGAATCGCTGTCCGCCTCAAAGGATTTGGCCTCCGCCCAGCGCTGTTGCCAGCGCCGGTCGGCAACCGCCGGATCGAAGCGGTCGGTCATCCGATAAGCTCTTATCCGCCGACAGTCGTGCGGCGAAGGTCGCGGGCGCGGGTGAGGATAACGTCCTCAAGCTTCTGAACGGTGGCTGCGGCGACCGGGGCGTCAACCCATACGCCGCCCTGATTGATCTGGCGGCTGGCGGCGACGCGCAGCGCGTCGGCACGAAGATCCTGGTCGACGATCGACACGGTCAGCTTAACCCGCTCGCCCGGCGTGTTGGGGTTGGTGTACCAGTCGGTGACGATCACGCCGCCGTTCGAGTCCGCCGTGATCAGCGGAGCAAAGGAAAGCGTGTCGACCGCAGCGCGCCAAAGATAGCTGTTCACCCCGATGGTTGTCATCCGGGACGGGGCCAACTCCCGCGGGACGTCGCGGTTCTTGGCGCATCCGGAAAGGACGGTTCCGGCAGAGATCAACAAAGCGGCGGTCAGGGTCAGGCGGGACATCGCATCTCTTTCACACGTGAAGGGACTTTGAGAGGCGTTATAGATGCTGTCGGCTTGCCCGCAAGCGACAGATTTTGGGACAGTCGCCGTTCGTTTGTGGACTCTGGGCAACAGGCGTATGCTGAATCGACTCCAGTCATGGAACCGACAGGTTCGCGGGGCTATATCGATATTGAACAGGAGTCTTTTTTACGTGCTCAACAGGGTGGCCACGGTTGGAGGAAAGACGGCGCTGATGCTTGCGGCATCGGCGCTGGTGATGACTCCTGCCATCGGTCTCGCTGCCGCCGAAAAGGCGCGGCCGCCCGCTATCTCCTTGAGTTTCGACAAGATTTCCACCTTCACTCCGGCGTCCGCCGATCCTCGTTTGTCCGCCATCTTCGCTGGCCGAACCGGCTCGATCGCCGATTTCAAGTTTACGCCGGCCGCGGCCAAGGGCCGTCCGTCGCAGCTTCGAATCGCGATTCGCGCTCGCGGAGTTCCGACGCCAGCTCGACCGGTCGAGGTGGCAGTCGCGTCGGCGGTCAACAATTTGGCGCCCGCGCAATATGATCTCGGCATGGCGGTCGGCTGGAAGCGGCTCGCGGTTGCCGGCGATGTCAGCCGGTCGAGCAGCCCGGATCCGGTGATTGGCACACGCGAGACCGCGGTGGTCGGCGTCAGCTACAACCTCAAGAAGTTCACCGGCCGGATCGCGGTCGGCGGCGAGCGCAACGAAAGCCGCATTGCCGCGCTGACCCGCCCGGACAGCATGTCGGTCGATGTCGGCGGTGCCTTCAACATCAGCCGCAACATCGCACTGACCGGCGGCGTTCGCTACAAGGTCGAACGCGACCAGATTCCGGCGCTGGCCGACGATCGCCGAGACAGCAAGGCGGTCTACGTCGGCACTGCGTTTAAGTTCTAGCTAAGCGACCGAGCGCAGCGATTGCGGAAGCAGTCGTTAGCAGCGCGTAGAGCTCGCGAAAGCCGGCCGACCGGCGCGCAGCGACCGAATCGACGTCACGGGATTCACTCCCGTGACGGCCCGCTCAACCAGCAATCAATCCCAGCATAACCGTGGAACGCGTCTGAAGTCGCCGCCTGCAGTGCCCCAAACCGCTGCGCACTCATCCCACCCAGCGCGATCACCGGACACCCGGCCAATTCCGCCAGCGCCAGCGCCCGATCCACGCCCAGCGCGGCCCGATCCGGATGTGAGTGCGTAGGAAATATGGGCGACACGAACACCAGCGAGGCCCGAGCACTCCTCGCAACCCTCGCCTCACCCTCATCATGCACCGCCCTCGACAGCGGTAGCGGACCTACCATACCCGTATTGTGCACCAGCTGCGCACCCAATTGCTCCGCCAGGCTTCTCGAACCGGCGACCGCCAGCGTAAGCCCCCGCGCCCCAGCAACGGACGCAACCTTCCACCCGAGCGCCAACCGCTCCGCTTCCCCAAGGCTATAATGTCGAAAGACAACACCCCCAGTCCCCTCGGGCAGATTCCCGATTGCCTCCCACAATCGATCGCCGAGCCGCTCGTCGGTCATCAGCCAGGCGCGGGGCCACGGGGTCTGGCGAGCTTCCATCGCCAAACCTATAGCGCCCTTCATGACCGATGCCGCAACCCGCCTGGCCGACGTGAACGAAGGGATCGCCCGGGCCGCCAAGGCTGCGCGCCGCAGCCCCGATGAGGTCGCGCTGATCGCGGTCACCAAGAAGCGGGAGACGGCAGACATCGAAGCACTGATTGCAGCAGGCGTTACCGACTTTGGAGAGAATCGTGTGGCCGAGGCCGCCGAAAAATGGTTCACCCTTCGCGCTGAGCATCCGGGCCTTAAGCTTCACATGATCGGGCAGCTCCAGTCGAACAAGGCCGCCGACGCCGTCACGCTTTTCGATGTCATCCACTCGCTCGACCGTCCATCCCTGCTCAATGCACTGGCCGCGGCAGGCGAAAAGGCTGGCCGCTTCCCGGCGGTCTATGTTCAGGTGAATATCGGCGCCGAGGAGCAGAAGGGCGGCATTGCCATCGACGAGCTGCAACCTTTGCTAGGTGCCGTTCGCGCATCGCCGCTACCGCTCGCTGGGTTGATGGGAATGCCTCCACTGGATCGACAGCCAGGTCCTTACTTCGCGCTCCTGGCCGAGCTTGCTCGCCGTCATGGCGTCAACGGGCTCAGCATGGGAATGTCGGGCGATTATCCGACCGCGGTCATGCTGGGCGCGACCGCCGTTCGCATTGGCTCCGCCCTCTTCGAAGACTAATCGAGGTGCCCGCTGCGCTTGCGCTTCGTGGCAAGATATTCGGCATTATGGGGATTGGTCGGCATGTGATGCGCGACGCGTTCGACGATGCCGATTCCCTCATGCTCCAGACCCGCGACTTTGTTGGGATTGTTGGTGAGCAGCCGGACCCGATCGATTCCCAGCGCGCGAAGCATCGCTGCGGCCATCCCATAGTCTCGCTCGTCATCGGCGAAGCCGAGACGGCGGTTGGCGTCGACCGTGTCGAGCCCGCGATCCTGTAACGAATAAGCGCGAAGCTTGTTGGCCAGCCCGATCCCGCGCCCTTCCTGACGCAGATAAAGCAGCACGCCGCCGCCTTCTGCCCCCAAAATGCGCAGGGCTTCCTTCAGCTGCGGCCCACAATCGCATTTGAGGCTGCCGAATACGTCGCCGGTCAGGCATTCGCTGTGAAGGCGCACCAGCGGTGGCTTGCCTCCGAATGCCCCAACGACCAGCGCGACATGCTCCTCGCCGCTGGCAGGGTCACGAAAGGCGACCATTTGGCTCGGTGGCAGACCGTCGAGCGGCAGTTTTGCCCGGGCAACGATGGTCGCGACGGGCGCCCGTACCGCGGCGGAAATGGCCGGCGGGCTGATCTCCATCGCGGATTCATCTTCCACGACCCACAGGGCCGGAAGAAGCCCTGCCAGCCGCGCTAGCGTCAGTGCCGCGTCGGCCTCGTCGGCGTTTTTCACGGCGATCGCGGTCAGTGGTCCAAGCGGGCCGCGTTCGAAATCCTTCCCCGGATCGGCCAGCGCCCGGGCGCTTTCGCGATCGAGCCAATCGCAATGGCCCACTTCGACGGGGCCGGAATCGGCCGCAGCCTCGCGCTCGTTGCCAAGCCCCAGCGCCATGGCGCGCTGGGCGCTGATGAGCATCGGCGCACGTCCGGCCGGATCGACCAGGTCGAGCATGGCCTGTGTCCCGGTCTCTACTGACAAGATAGTTGTTCCGCCGACCGACACTGATCGTCCCGCGCGCAGCGCGGCAATCGCCCGTTCGATCGGCGAAGTTTCGCTCACACCTCAAGCTCGAGGATCAGGGGCACATGATCGGATGGACGTTCCCAGCCACGGCAAGGCTCCAGCACCCGATGCGCACTCACCTGAGCGGCCAACGCTGGGGATGCCCACATATGGTCGAGCCGCCGGCCGCGATCACTCGCCGCCCAGTTGATCGCGCGATAGCTCCACCAGGTGAAGTTGCGCTCCGGCGCAGGGATAAAGCGGCGGCCGAGGTCAACCCAATCATGCGCTTGCCGCAGGCGCTCCAGAGTCTCGACCTCGATCGGCGTATGGCTGACCACGTCGAGCAGAGCCTTGTGGTTCCACACGTCGCACTCCAGCGGCGCGATGTTGAAATCGCCGACGATCAAAGTCGGCTCAGCCAACTTTTCCGACCAGCGCGTCATGCGCTCGATGAAGTCCAGCTTCTGGCCGAACTTGGGATTCACGGTCCGATCGGGAATGTCGCCGCCTGCAGGGACGTAGACATTCTCCAGCCGGATTCCACAGTCCAGCCGGGCGCCGACATGCCGCGCCTCGCCATTGTCCTGCCAGTCGTGGCGGCCGCTGTCCTTGAGCGGTACGCGCGACAGGATCGCGACGCCGTGGTGCATTTTTTGGCCGTTGAGCTCGTGGTGAACGTAGCCGCGGGAATGGAACAGGGCGGCCGGGAAGACGATGTCCTGCGCCTTGGTTTCCTGCAGGCAGAGGATGTCCGGCTGCTCCTCGTCGAGCAGGCGCTCAACGATGGGCGCGCGGGCCCGCACCGAATTGATGTTCCAGGATGCGATCTTGAGCTTGGTCACAGGTGGCGAGTAGC
>CAMPIY010000140.1 GCA_946886645.1 uncultured Sphingomonas sp. | reverse complement strand
GACGCTTGCGTTCGGCTGCTTCCCGGGATAATGGGCGCGGCCTCCAGCGGAGAGGAGGAGAGCTTCGAAGAAGGGCTCCTGGAATATCCGCACTATACCCGACCCGTTGAATGGGAAGGACGCACGATCCCCGAAGTGTTGCGATCGGGGGATCATGCGAAGATCGCGGCGTGGCGCAAGGCACAAGCGATCGACGATACACGGCTACGGCGGCCGGACCTGATCGAGCGCCACGGGGGTGCTCGGGAGGCGTCGCCCTCTGGTGCGCAACGTAAAGAATAGGGTCTTTAAGACAATGAACCTGATCCAGACGCTCGAGGCCGAGCAGGTTGCCGAGCTCGAAAAGCTCCGCCCCATTCCCGAATTCCGTCCCGGTGACACGCTGCGCGTCGGCGTGAAGGTCGTCGAAGGCGAGCGCAGCCGCGTGCAGATGTACGAAGGCGTTTGCATCGCCCGCGCCAACAAGGGTGTGAATTCGAACTTCACCGTTCGCAAGATTTCGTTCGGCGAGGGCGTCGAACGCGTCTTCCCGCTCTATTCGCCGGCTCTCGATTCGATCGAGGTTGTGCGCCGTGGCGCTGTCCGCCGCGCCAAGCTCTATTATCTCCGCGGCCGCCGCGGCAAGTCGGCCCGTATTGCCGAGCGCCGCGACACGCGCCCGGCCAAGGGCTCGGAGAGCAGCGAGGGCTAAGCTCCTCGCGGCGCCAAATTGCGCTTGATTATCGGCCGGGCTTTCCAACATGGGGAAGTCCGGCCGTTGCCGTTTCAGACCAAAGGAAAAGACAAGATGTCATCGGGCTATCGGGTCGCCGTTGTGGGCGCGACCGGCAATGTCGGACGCGAAATCCTGAATATCCTGGCCGAGCGCCAATTCCCGCTGGCCGAAGTGGCGGCCGTCGCAAGCCCTCGCTCGACCGGCGACATCATCGACTTCGGCGAGAATGGCGAGGAGCTCAAGGTCAAAAACCTCGAGCATTTCGACTTCGAAGGCTGGGACATCGCCTTGTTCGCGGCGGGGTCCGAAATTTCAAAGATTCACGCCCCGCGGGCTGCCGCCGCGGGTTGCACGGTGATCGACAATAGTTCGCTCTACCGGATGGACCCTGACGTTCCGCTGATCGTGCCGGAAGTGAACCCCGAGGCGATCGAGGGCTATCGGGCGAAGAACATCATCGCCAACCCGAACTGCTCCACCGCCCAGATGGTGGTAGCGCTGAAGCCGCTCCACGATGCCGCGAAGATCAAGCGGGTGGTTGTCGCCACCTACCAGTCCGTATCGGGCGCCGGGAAGGCGGGGATGGATGAGCTGTTCGAGCAGAGCCGCAACATCTTCGTCGGCGACGCGAATGAGCCGAGCAAATTCACCAAGCAGATCGCCTTCAACGTCATCCCCCACATCGATAGCTTCCTGGAGGACGGCTCCACCAAGGAAGAGTGGAAGATGGTCGCCGAGACGAAGAAGATCCTCGATCCGAAAATCAAGGTCAGCGCGACCTGCGTTCGGGTGCCGGTGTTCGTCGGTCACTCCGAAGCGGTGAATATCGAGTTCGAGGACGAGATTTCGGCGGCCGAGGCCCAGGGAATCCTGCGCGAAGCGCCCGGCGTCATGCTGGTCGATAAGCGCGAGGACGGCGGTTACGTCACCCCCGTCGAATGCGTTGGCGAATATGCGACCTTCGTCAGCCGCGTCCGCGAGGACCCGACGGTCGACAGCGGCCTTTCCCTTTGGATCGTCAGCGACAATTTGCGGAAAGGCGCCGCGCTCAACGCCGTTCAGATTGCCGAGCTGCTCGGTCGCAGGCATTTGCAGAAGGCGGCCTAGTAACTCATGCCGCCAGCTCGGCTCGAACTTATCCTAGAGGGCGCTGGTTGGGGCCGCATAGAGATAACATCCGGCGACAGCCAGCATGTTATCCCTGGAATTTCATACCTGAGCAACGCCTTGGATGATCTCCTTCGCGTCGGCATCGATGTGGCGACCGATCGTGGATACGGATTGGCACAATTCTTTCACGAGCCTGGGTCGACAATTCTGGTCGCGGAGACCGGTTGGTGGGAAGATGGTGCTTGGGTGAGGGGTGCGAGGCTTAGCGCGTTCTTCGGCCCAGAATTTGGTGAGGGCGAGCCAACTTGGAAAATGGCCCATGAAACGCCGCGCGCATTTGTCGTTGACTGTGGCTCGCGCGACGAACTCGCTCGCGTCTTCCTCGATGCGGCCATTTCCGTTCGCGAGAACCATGGCGAAGACGGCTATCATAAGCTGTGGAACGGACAATTGGGCTACCCTCGTCGCGCTGTAGCTGCACTTGAAGCCGCGCTAGCCCTGCCATCTCTCGAGGTTGAGCCATGGAAGTGATGAAGGGCGGCTGCGCCTGCGGGGCCGTTCGATTCGAGGCGGAGGTCAAGCCGGACGAGGCCTATCTCTGTCATTGCCGGATGTGCCAGCGGGCGACCGGTTCCGTTTCCATCGCATTCGTCAATGCCGACCTCGACGCTGTCCGCTGGGACGGCGAGCCGGACTGGTACGACAGCTCGCCGATCGCGACGCGGCCTTTCTGCTCGAAATGCGGAACGTCGCTCGGCTTCATGTTCAAGCAGGACGCCGACAAGATGGACCTCACGGTCGCGGCGTTCGACGATCCGTCAGTGTTCACGCCCAGGCACCACTTCGGCGCGGAGAGCATGCACCGGGCCTGGATCAATACCGAAGGCCTCCCCGAATATCGGACTGACGAATATCAGAAACTGGTCGACAAATGGGTCGCGGCCACCGGCAAGTTGCCGGACTGACTTGGCGAGGCGTTGCAATGTAGGAGTTGCTTTGCCATCGGGCTTTGCATGGCTTTCAACGTCTTGTTGAGCGGATGGGTTTTTGCCGCCGTCACCGTGAATCTTTGTGAAGATTCGCGGCAATGAACGAGCCGCTCGTCCAGCGCTGGACCGCCTCCGATGGCGTGGAGCTGGCGTATCGGGAGACGGGCAAGGGAAGGCCGGTCATCCTGCTGCACGGCCTCTTCTCCGATGCCTACATGAACTGGATCAAGTTCGGCACGGCGGACCGCATCGCCGCCGAGGGATTCCGGGTGATCATGCCTGATCATCGCGCGCATGGGCTCAGCAGCAGGCCGCATGGCGCGGAATTTTATCCAAAGGGCGTCCTTGCGCGCGACGTGCGCGAACTGGTGGCGCTTCTCGGGCTCACCGACTTCGATCTTGGCGGCTTCTCCCTTGGTGCCCGGACGACGGTGGAGGCGGTCGGGGAGGGGATGGTTCCGCGCCGCGCGATCCTCGGCGGAGCCGGGCTCGAAGGGCTGCGCAACTGGAAGCGACGCAAGACCTTCTTCGTCGAGGCGATCGACACGTTCGACACGGTGCAGCGCGGCGATCCGCACTGGCTGTCGATCCAGTTCATGAAGAGCCAGAAGGTCGACCGCGTCGCCGCCCGTCAATTGCTCGACAGTTTCGAGGATGCGTTCGTCGACTGGCTCCAGGCATTCACCATGCCGACCCTCGTCGTGTGCGGCGACCAGGACGACGACAATGGGTCGGCGGAGGAACTCGCCAACATCCTCCCCAACGCTGTCTTCCGGGAGACTCCCGGCACACACATGACCAGTATCACCAAGCCGGAGTTCGGGGCCGCCATAGCGGAATTTCTGTCCGCGCCTTGACCTTGTGCGGGCATCGTCGCACCAAGTCGTTACGCGAAAACAAGAACGATCCAGGACGAGGAGCCCTGCCTTGAAGAAGCTTGCTATTTCCGTGTCGCTTGCCGCGCTGGCCGTAGCCGGATGCGCTACTACGCCGCCCGCCCAGATGGCCGCCGATGCCCCGGCCGCCATCAATGACACGCCGGGTACGACCGACGCACCCGCCGCCGGCCAATATCCGATGACGCCCGACGGGGCTCGCGCCTTTGTCGCGGCGGTCGAGAAGGATTTGTTCGACCTCAGCGTGATCGGCAGCCGTGCTGCCTGGATCAACGCGACGTACATCAATGACGATTCGGACGCGCTGGCCGCCTATTTTGGCACGATCGGGACCGAGAAGGGCGTGAAATACGCCAGCGACGCGGCGCGCTACGCGCAGGTCCAGGGCCTCGATTTCGACACGTCGCGCAAGCTCAACATCCTTCGCGGCGCGCTGGTACTCGCAGCGCCGACGACCGAGGGAGCGGCCGCCGAGCTCAACACGATCACGACGCGGCTCCAGTCGACCTACGGGAAGGGCCGGGCCAGCCTTCACGGCAAGGTGCTGACTGGCGACGATGTCGAGGCTGCGATGGGCACCAACCGCAATCCGGCGGAACTCGCCGAAATGTGGAAGACCTGGCATGAGAATGTCGGCCGTCCGATGCGCAACGACTACACCCGGATGGTCCAGATCGCGAACGCCGGCGCCAAGGAGCTCGGCTATGCCGACACCGGCGCGATGTGGCGGTCGCAATACGACATGAGCCCGCAGGAATTTTCGGCCATGTACGACCGGCTGTGGAGCGAGGTGCAGCCGCTCTACAACGACCTCCACTGCTACACGCGGACCAAGCTTAACCAGAAGTATGGCAATGCCGTGCAGCCCGCCAACGGCCCGATCCGTGCCGACCTGCTCGGCAACATGTGGGCGCAGGAGTGGGGCAATATCTACGACGTCGTTGCTCCGAAGGGGGCTGGCGACATCGGTTACGACATCGAGGATTTGCTGAAGAAGAAGGGCTATGACCCGGTCAAGATGGTGAAGACGGGCGAGGGCTTCTATTCGTCGCTCGGCTTCGCGCCGCTACCCGCCAGCTTCTGGGAGCGCAGCCAGATCACCCGCCCGCGCGACCGCGAGGTGGTGTGCCATGCGTCGGCCTGGGACCTCGACAACAAGGACGATCTGCGCATCAAGATGTGCACCAAGG
>CAMPIY010000139.1 GCA_946886645.1 uncultured Sphingomonas sp. | reverse complement strand
TTGCGGCTGCTGGTCGAGGAGCAGGTCAGCACCAGGTCGCCGAGGCCCGACAGGCCGGCCAGCGTCTCGCGCCGTCCGCCCATCGACATTCCGAAGCGCGTCATTTCCGCGAAACCGCGCGCGATCAAGGCGGCCCGCGCATTCTGGCCGAGCCCGCGCCCTTCGGCCACGCCGCAGGCAATGGCGAGGACATTCTTGACCGCCCCGCCGACCTCCGCGCCGCAGACGTCGTCGGTGAGATAGGTGCGGAAATGCGTGAGGTTGATGCGCGAGCGGAGCTCCGCGCCCAATGCCTTGTCCTCGCACGCCAGAGTCACCGCGGTCGGCAGGCCCGCCGCAACTTCATGGGCGAAGGTCGGGCCCGACAGGACCGCGACCGGCGATGTCGGGCAGACTTCGTGCGCGACGTCGTGGAGCAATTTGCCGCTGCTTTCCTCAATGCCCTTGGAGCAGAGGATGAGCGGCATGTTGGGACAGGGCGAGCGGCCGAGGACCGCGCGCATATGCTGGGCGGGGGTGACGACCAGCCAGGCGTCGCAGCCTGACAGATCGGAGAAATTGCCGGTCGCGCGGATCGAGGGGTTGAGCTTCTGACCCTTGAGGAACAGCGGGTTCTCGTGGATCCGGTTGACTGCCGAGACGACCTCCTCCTCGAACGCCCACAGCAATGTCTCGCGTCCGCCGGTCGAGGCGACCTGGGCGAGCGCCGTTCCCCAGGCGCCGCCGCCAATCACCGCCAGTTTCTCGATCGTCATGCCTTCGCCCCCGCGCCCCTGACCTTTTCGCCGTGCGGATCGAGCGGCCAGCGCGCTCGCGCCGGGACATCGAGCTCGTCGATTAGTCCCGCCTTGAACCGCTCCGCCCCGGCCCAGCCGATCATCGCCGCATTGTCGGTGCATAACCAGCCGGGTGGGACAGAGAAGCGGCGGCCCGTCTCGTCTGCAAGTGCTTCGAGCGCCGAGCGGACGGTCTTGTTCGCGGCAACCCCGCCCGCGACCACCAGGCTCGGGGCGTCTGAAATTTCGAGCGCGCGCCGCGTGCGGTCGACGAAACAATCGACAACCGCCTGCTGGAAGCTGGCGGCAATGTCCGCGTCTTTATGCTCTCCGCTCGCGACGGCGCGCTGGACCGCCGCCTTCAGGCCCGCGAAGCTGAAATGCGGCTCCTTGGTGCCGACCAGCGGGCGCGGCAGCGCGACCGCTTGCGGGTCGCCGTCCTCGGCGAGTGCCTCGATGGCCGGGCCGCCGGGATAGCCGAGGCCGAGAAGCTTGGCCGCCTTGTCGAACGCCTCGCCCGCCGCATCGTCGATGGTCGTCGCCAGACGGCGATAATCGCCGACGCCGCGCACTTCGAGCAGCTGGCAGTGGCCGCCGCTGGCGAGCAGCAGCAGATAGGGGAAATCCAGCCCGACATCGACTAGCCGGGGGCTGAGCGCATGGCCTTCGAGATGATTGACGGCAATCAGCGGCTTGCCTGCGGATAGCGCCAGCCCCTTCCCCGCAAGCAGCCCGACCATCACCCCGCCGATCAGTCCCGGCCCGGCGGTCGCGGCGATGGCGTCGACTTCGCCAATCGCGATGTCCGCTTCGTGGAGCACCTGGCGGATGAGCGTCGGCAGTATCTCGATATGGGCGCGCGCCGCGATTTCCGGGACGACGCCGCCGAAGGGGCGGTGCGCGTCATTCTGGCCGACCACGGCCTGCGCAAGGATCTGCCGGTCGCTTCCGACCAGCGCCACCGCGCTGTCGTCGCAGGAAGATTCAAGGGCAAGGATCAGCGCCATCGCAGCAAGCCTTTGCCTCAAAGGCCCGCTTTGCGCTAGCGCCGCCCGCGATGACGAGACCGCTGACCATCGGCACGAGGGGATCGCCGCTTGCACTGGCGCAGGCGCACATGGTGGCGGCCGCGCTTGAGGCCGCGCATAGCTGGCCGGCCGGGACCGTGATCATCCTGCCGGTCAAGACGAGCGGCGACCGAATCCAGGACAGGCCCCTGGCGGAGGTCGGCGGGAAAGCGCTGTGGACCAAGGAGCTGGACCTGGCGTTGCTCGCCGGGGAAACCGATTGCTCGGTCCATTCGATGAAGGATGTGGAGAGCGAGCGGCCCGAGGCGCTGGCGATCGCGGCGATGCTTCCGCGCGCCGATGTGCGCGACCGGTTGATCGGGGCCGCATCGATCGATGATTTGCGCCACGGCGCGGTCGTCGGCACCAGCTCGCCGCGACGGGCGGCGCAGTTGAAGCGCCTCCGGCCTGATCTCCAGATCGTCTCGATCCGTGGAAACGTCGACACGCGGCTTGGCAAGCTTGCGGGTAGCGAAGTGGATGCGACCTTGCTTGCCGCCGCCGGGCTCGACCGCCTCGACCGCCCCGACGTCGGGCATCCCATTGAAATAGCGGAGATGTTGCCGGCCCCGGCCCAGGGGGCGATCGGGATTGAATGCCGCAGCGATGACGCCAAGACGTCGGCCTTGATTGCCGCAATCGACGATGCCGCGACCCACGCTGCCGTGCTGGCCGAACGCGCCTTCACCCGGGCGCTGGGCGGGACCTGCCACTCGCCGGTAGCCGCGCTGGCGAGGATCGAGGGCGGCGAAATCGCCTTTTCGGGCGAGATATTCAGCGCGGACGGGCAGGAACGCGTGGGAAGCACCGCGCGGTTTCCGGTCGGCGACCTAGACGCGCCCGCGGCGCTGGCGAGGCGGATGATGGCCGACGCGCCCGAAGCGATCCGGATATTGTTCGAGGCCCGGTGAGGAAGCTGCTGCTTCTCCGGCCGGAGCCGGGCTTGTCGCAAAGCGCCGAACGGGCCGCCCTACTGGGGCTGGAGGTCGTCACCTGTCCGCTGTTCCGAATCGAACCGGTCCAATGGGCCGCGCCGGACCCGACGGCCTATGACGCCCTGCTGCTGACCAGTGCAAACGCCGTCCGCCAGGCAGGGCCGGAGTTGAAAGCGGTTAGCGGACTACCGGTCCATGCCGTCGGAGCCGCCACGGCGGAAGCCGCAAGAGCTGCTGGGCTGCAGGTCGAAGCGGCCGGTCGCAGCGATATCGTGGCGCTGCTGGCGGACATCCCGGGCTCGCTGAAGTTGCTGCACCTTGCAGGAGAGGATCGGCGCGAGGTCGATTCGGTCCACAGGATCGATCGCATCACCGTCTATCGGTCGGCCGTCATCGACAATCCCGATCTGCCACCCCTCGGCGGCCTCGTCGCGGCGGTGCACAGCCCTCGCGCCGGCGCGCGGTTGGCCGAGCTTTCCGAGGCACGCGAGGGGACCGCGATCGCGGCGATCAGCCCGGCGGCTGCCGACGCCTGCGGACCTGGGTGGGAACGGGTCGAAGCGGCCGCCACGCCCGACGACGAGAGCCTGCTGGCGGTCGCGGCGATGCTGTGTCACACATCGCCCCCGAGATGAACCGAACGACCAACTGGACTGCCCGGCTGGCCTGGGGATTGCTGCTGCTGGTGGCGGGCGCCGCGCTGGCGACCTGGGGCCTGTCCCGCTGGGACGGCGGAGCGCGCTTCTTCGGCGTTGCCCCACGACCGCCATTGCAGGTCGTTGCACCTCCTGCAGTTCCCTTGTCCAAGCCGCAGCCCTCCCCCTCCGTCCAATCGCTCGGGGCGGCCGATGCGTCACGAATTGCGACGCTCGAGACGCGCCTCGCCAATCTGGAAAACACCGCCCGCGCCGCGGTCGGATCGGCTGGCCGGGCCGACGCCATGCTGGTCGCCTTTGCGGCCCGCCGGGCGATCGACCGTGGCGTGGCGCTGGGCTACCTCGAGCCGCTTCTCGTCCAGCGCTTCGGAAGCCAGCATGAGGCCGCCGTGGCGACCGTCATCACCGCGTCGCGCGACCCGGTGAAGCTCGATAGCCTGATCACCGAATATGAGGCGCTTGCGCCGGCCTTGCGCCGCGGAGGACCGGACGAGGGGTGGTGGGACGCATTCCGGCGCGAAATGGGGACGATCATCTCGGTCCACCGTGCCGATACGCCCTCGCCCCAGCCGCAAGCCCGTTACGATCGGGCGCTGGCAAAGCTGGAAGGCGGAGAGGTCGACGCGGCACTCGCGGAGACGATGCGCCTGCCGGGAGCCGCAAATGCGGCGGCCTGGATCGTCAGGGCAAGGCGCTATGTCGCGGCCCACCGGGCGCTCGACGAGATTGAATCCGGCGCGCTGCTGGGAGCCGGCGCCCTGCCGATGCCGACCACCCAAACGCCCTGACGGGGTTGGCAAAACGCCTTCGATTTGCGAGTCTCCGCCGCAAGCCGGGGTTCAGCATCGCGCTGCTAAGGGCTTGACGACATTATCTTAGTACCAGGGGGACCTGACGCCATGACGTCTGTTTCGTACCGCTTTCTCGTCGGTATCGGCCTCGCCACCACGGCAAGCCTCGCGAGCAGCCAGTCGGTTCGAAACGATCCCCTTGCCCCCCTTCCGCCAGGGGCCGTGCGCAATACGCCATCCATCCAGCAATCTCCGAGGATCGCACCGGCCTCGCTGCGCGAACGCATCGCCTCGCTGGGGCGCTCGTTCAACGGCATCGGCGGGATTTCGGTGGTCTCGTTAAGCGAGAATTGGCAGGCCGACTATAATGCGACGCGGCTGTTCCCACAGCAGAGCTGCTCCAAGCTGTGGGTCGCGATCACGGCGATGGACAAGGTCGACAAGGGCCGGATCAGCCTGGACGACAAGGTGACGCTTAATCGCAGCGACTTGACCCTGTTCCACCAGCCGATCCGCGACAAAATCCTGGGTGGTGGCCATACAACCACGCTCGGCTCGCTGCTGTTCACGGCCATTACCGAGAGCGACAATACCGCCAACGACAAGCTGATGCGCTCGATCGGCGGACCCGAAGCCGTGCGCGACATGATCGAAGCGAAGGGGCTCGGATCGATCCGCTTCTACGACGGGGAACGCGCGCTTCAGTCGAAGATCGCCGGCCTGATCTGGAGCCAGAGCTATTCGATCGGCG
>CAMPIY010000138.1 GCA_946886645.1 uncultured Sphingomonas sp. | reverse complement strand
GGATGCGACATCGCTCGACCTGCCCGTGCCCAATTGGGAGGCGGGATTGTCGAGCGATCTCAAGGGTAAGCGCGTCGGTATTCCCAAGGAATATCGGATCGACGGCGTGCCCGACGAGATCAACGCGCTGTGGGACCAGGGCATCGAGTGGCTGAAGGATGCAGGCGCGGAAGTCGTCCCGATCAGCTTGCCGCACACCAAATATGCGCTGCCGACCTACTATATCATCGCGCCGGCGGAAGCCTCGTCGAACCTCGCCCGCTATGACGGCGTCCGTTACGGCCTTCGCGACGTGCCGGAAGGCGGCAACCTCGACGCCATGTATTCGGCGACCCGCGCGGACGGCTTCGGGGCGGAGGTAAAGCGCCGCATCATGATCGGCACCTATGTGCTGTCGGCGGGCTTCTACGACGCCTATTTCACCAAGGCGCAGAAGGTCCGTTCCCTGATCAAGCAGGACTTCCGCAAGGCTTTCGAGCAGTGTGACCTAATCCTCACCCCGACCGCGCCGTCCGCCGCGTTCGGCCTCAAGGAAAAGACCGCGGATCCGATCGCCATGTATCTGAACGACGTGTTCGCCGTTCCGGCGAGCCTGGCGGGGCTCCCGGCCATGTCGGTGCCGGGCGGGCTCGACAGCCAGGGGCTGCCGCTGGGCCTGCACCTGATCGGCAATGAGCTGGACGAGCAGGGCGTCCTCAACGCCGGCCTCGCCATCGAGGAACGGGCCGGATTCACCCATCGTGCGGAGAAGTGGTGGTGAGCGACTATCGGATCAAAGGCGAAACGGGTGACTGGGAGGTCGTGATCGGCCTCGAGGTCCATGCGCAGGTCGTTTCCAACGCCAAGCTTTTCTCAGGGGCGGCGACGGCGTTCGGCGCCGAGCCTAACACGCAGGTTTCGCTGGTCGACGCTGCGATGCCCGGAATGCTGCCGGTGCCGAACCGGGAGTGCATCCGGCAGGCGGTGCGGACCGGGATGGCGATCGACGCGAAGATCAACAAATGGTCGCGCTTCGACCGGAAGAATTATTTCTACGCCGACCTTCCGCAGGGCTACCAGATTTCGCAGCTCTACCATCCGCTGGTGGGCGAGGGCGAAATCACCGTCCTGACCGACGAGAAGGACGAGGCTTCGGCCAAGACCATCGGCATCGAGCGCATCCACGTCGAGCAGGATGCGGGCAAGCTGATGCATGACCAGCATCCGACCATGTCTTACGTCGACCTCAACCGGTCGGGCGTGGCCCTCATGGAGATCGTGTCCAAGCCTGACATGCGTTCTCCCGCAGAAGCAGGGGCTTATCTGCGAAAGTTGAGGGCAATCCTCCGTTACGTCGGCTCGTGCGACGGCAATATGGAGGAAGGCTCGATGCGCGCCGACGTCAATGTCAGCGTTCGCAAGCCGGGTGAGGAGTTCGGAACTCGGACCGAAACCAAGAACGTCAATTCCGTCCGCTTCGCCATGGCGGTGATCGAGCATGAGGCACGCCGCCAGATCGAGGTGATCGAGGAGGGCGGCACCATCGTCCAGGAAACCCGCCTGTTCGACCCGGACAAGGGCGTGACTCGGCCGCTCCGCTCGAAAGAAGACGCGCACGACTATCGCTATTTCCCCGATCCGGACCTGCTCCCTCTGGAACTGGACGACGCATTCCTGGAAGATTGCCGGGCCTCGCTTCCCGAACTGCCCGACGCCAAGCGCAAGCGGTTCGAAGGGCTGGGGATCAGCGCCTACAACGCTTCCGTGCTGACTGCCGAGGTCGAAACGGCCGGCTGGTTCGATACGCTGCTCAGCCATGATGTCGATGCCAAGCAGGCGGCGAACTGGGTCGTGGCGGAGCTGTTTGGGGCGTTGAACCGGCTCGGGGTGTCGATCGCCGAGAGCCCGGTATCACCGGCCCATGGCGCGGGCCTCTTGAAGCTGGTCGCCGACGGCACGATCAGCGGCTCGATCGCCAAGACGGTGTTCGAGAAGATGCTGGAGACTGGCGATCCGGCCGGCGACATCGTCGAGCGCGAAGGTCTAAAGCAGACCAGCGACACCGGCGCGATCGATGCGAAGATCGACGAAATCCTGGCGGCCAACGCCGACAAGGTTCAGCAATATAAGGATGGCAAAGAGGCTTTGTTCGGCTTCTTCGTCGGCCAGACGATGAAAGCCATGCAGGGCAAGGCCAATCCGCAGGTGGTGAACGAGCGGTTGCGGGCGAAGCTGAACTGATCGTCATTGCGAGGGTCGCAGCGACGAAGCAATCCAGAAGGAGCGTGGGAAGCTGGATTGCTTCGCTCCGCTCGCAATGACGGAGGGTGGTTGATGCGTAGAGTTGCATTATTCGGTCTGGCCGGGGTGCTCGCAACCGCTTGCAGCGCCGCACAACCCCAACCCGCGCCGCCACTCGCCCCGAACGCGCCCAAGCTGATCGTTGCCATCTCGGTCGACCAGTTCTCCGCCGATCTGTTCGACGAATATCGGCCGGTGCTGTTCGGCGGAATAGGTCGGTTGGCTAACGGCACCGTCTTCCGCAACGGCTACCAGGGCCACAACGCCACCGAGACCTGCCCCGGCCATTCGACGATCATGACCGGCTCGCGCCCGTCGCGGACCGGTATCATCGCCAACAACTGGTTCGACCTCGACCAGACGCGAAGCGACAAGTCGATCTATTGCGCCGAGGACGAGCGGGTGCCGGGCACCAGCTCGATCGAATATCGCGTCAGCCCCTATCACTTGCGGGTGCCGACCTTGGGCGACCTGCTCAAGCAGGCTCAGCCTGGCGCACGGAACGTCGCGGTCGCGGGCAAGGACCGGGCCGCGGTCATGATGGGCGGCCGTGCTCTGGATCAGCGCTGGTATTGGGACGGAAAAACCTTCTCCACCGACTTGCAGGGCCAGGGGATGCCCCGTGCGGTCACCGCCGCCCGCACGGTCGTGGCGCAGGCTGTCGCAACGGATCAGTCCGCCTTGCAAATGCCGGCCTTGTGCCAGTCCAAGGCCAAATCCTATCCGATCGACGGCGGCAACGGCCTGGCCGTCGGCGGCGGCGCGTTCGCGCGGCAGCCGGGGGACCTGAAGCGCTTCCGCGCTAGCCCGGAGCTGGACGGCGCCACGCTGGCCCTGGCCGCCGCGCTCATCGACGAGATGCAGCTGGGCAAGGGGCCATCGACCGACATCATATCGGTGGGCGTTTCGGCGACCGATTATGTCGGGCACGGCTACGGCACGGAGGGCGCGGAGATGTGCCTTCAGATGTTCGCGTTGGACCGCTCTCTGGGCGATTTCTTCCGCTATCTCGACAGCAAGGGCATCGACTACCTCGTGATGCTGACCGCCGATCATGGTGGGCAGGACATCCCTGAGCGGAAACGGGAGCACGGCGTGCCCGGCGCCGCTCGGGTACCGGCATCGCTCTATGCCGCCGAAATGGGCAAGGCGATTGCCGCCAGGCTGAACCTTAGCGGCCCAGTGCTCTACGGGGACGCGTTCGGCGACATCTATATCGATCACAAGCTTTCCGCGGCGGATCGTGCGCGGGCGCTGGAGGCCGCGGTCGCTGCCTATCGCGCTCATCCAATGGTCGAGGCCGTCTTCACGCACCAGCAACTGAAGGCGGCGCCGTCGCCTACCGGCTCGCCCGACCAATGGAGCCTGATCGAGCGCGCCCGCGCCTCGTTCGACGACGAACGTTCCGGCGATTTCGTCGTCGTGATGAAACGTGACATCATGCCGATCGGGCACCCCAGCCAGACCTATGTTTCGACCCACGGCAGCCCGTGGGACTATGACCGGCGCGTTCCGATCCTGTTCTGGCGCAAGGGAATGGCGCAGGCCAACCGCAACGAATCCATAGAGACTGCCGACATCATGCCAACCCTCGCTGCGTCGATGGGGCTGGCGATCGATGCCAGCAAGATCGACGGCCATTGCATTTCGATCGAAGGCACATCCTGTCCGGCGCGTTAGCCATTTGAATCGCTTGCCTTTTCCGTAAAGCGGAGTCAGTCCTTTCCCTCAGAGGTTCTGATCGGGGAGGGGCTCATGCGCCGGTTGGGTATCGCGCTTTTGCTAACCGTCGCACTGTCCGGCTGCGTCCAGACGCGCCAATATGCCGACGTCGAATTCTCGCCACCGCAGGGCGACTACAAGCTCCTCGTCATGCGGCCCGACGTGACCGTCGGATCGGTAACAACAGGCGGATTGGTCGAGCCGCGTGCGGACTGGACCGAGACGGCGCGCGCCAAGCTGCTCACAGCTCTGCGCGCCCAGCAGGCGGCGCGGGGCGGCAACGTGCTGGTCCTCGATCGGCGCGATTCCCTTCCCGGAGTGGATGCCGAGACCATCGCCGACCTTGAGCGGCTTCACTATGCGGTCGGAAGCTCCATCGCGCTTCATCGCTATTCGGGCGCCTATCTGCCGACCAAGCGCAACAAGGGCCTGGACTGGACGCTGGGCGAAGACGCCGTCGCGCTCGGACGCCGCACCGGTTACGACTATGCGCTGTTCCTCCACGCCGAGGACAGCTTCGCTTCTGACGGCCGGGTCGTGCTGCAGGTCCTCGGCGCGGCAGGCTGTTTCGTCGGCTTCTGCGCGCCCAACATCGGCGGGGCTGGCCAGTTCGCCTATGCCAGCCTGGTCGATCTTCGCACCGGCGAGGTGGTCTGGTTCAACGTGCTCCAGGCGGGAAGCCAGATCGCTGGCATCAAGATGGGTGACATCCGCACCGACGCGGGCGCGGCGCAGATGGTCGATCGCCTGCTCGACCGGATGAAGCCGGGCCGCAACGTCCGGCAAAGGGCTTCGAAGTGAGCGCTCTGTCGCGCCGAGCCTTGCTTGGTGGCGGACTGGCCATGACCGCTGGCCTCGCGCAGGCGCGCATCTTGCCCAAGGACATGGTCCCTCTGATCGGGCCCGGATACCGTGCGGTCGACCAGGACGAGAAGGGCCTCTGGCAGCAGATGGAGCGGGTCGAGGAGGAGGTCGCCGGGTCGAACCTCCTCATCAAGGAC
>CAMPIY010000137.1 GCA_946886645.1 uncultured Sphingomonas sp. | reverse complement strand
AGGGGCGGGTGCGCCGTAAGAGCGCATCCGCCCTTCGCATATCTGGCCCGCAGCAAAGGAACGATCCGCTTATGCCCCGACCGAGCTTCCAACGCGTCCTGCTGAAGCTGTCGGGCGAAGCGCTGATGGGGCCCAACCAGTTCGGCATCGACCCCGACACCGTCGCCAACATGGCGGCCGAGGTGAAGGCGGCGAAGGACCAGGGGCTGGAAATCTGCCTGGTCATCGGCGGAGGCAACATCTTCCGCGGAATGGCCGGCGCCGCCAAGGGCATGGACCGGGCGCAGGCCGATTATATGGGCATGCTGGCGACGGTAATGAACGCGCTGGCGATGCAGAATGCGCTGGAGCAGATGGGTGTCGAGACCCGCGTTCAGTCCGCCATCAAGATGGACCAGGTCTGCGAGCCGGTCATCCGCCGTCGCGCCGAGCGCCACCTCGCCAAAGGCCGCGTCGTCATTTTCGCTGCGGGCGTCGGCAGTCCCTATTTCACGACCGATACGGGTGCCGCCCTTCGTGCCGCCGAGATGAAATGCAGCGCTCTGTTCAAGGGGACCAGCGTCGACGGCATCTACGACAGCGATCCGAAGAAGAACGCGGGTGCGAAGCGCTACGAGGGTCTTGGCTTCGACAAGGTGCTGGCGGACGATTTGAAGGTCATGGACGCGGCTGCCGTGGCCCTTTGCCGGGACAATAATATTCCGATTGTCGTGTTCAACATCCGGGAGCCGGGCAACCTTGCCGAGGTGCTGGCGGGCCGGGGGACGGCGACGATCGTTACGAACGAGGAGTAAGAGGATGCCCGCCTACGACAAAAGCGACATCAACCGCCGCATGCACGGCGCGCTGGAGAATTTGAAGCACGACCTGGCGGGCCTGCGCACCGGGCGCGCCTCGACCGCCTTGCTCGATCCGATCCAGGTCGAGGTCTATGGCGCGAACATGCCGATCAACCAAGTGGCGACGGTCTCCGTGCCGGAACCGCGGCTGATTTCGGTGCAGGTCTGGGACCGCAGCAATATTTCCGCCGTCGAGAAGGCGATCCGCAATGCCGGGCTTGGCGTCAACCCGATCACCGATGGCCAGATGATCCGTCTGCCGATCCCCGACCTGACCGAGGAGCGGCGCAAGGAACTGGCCAAGCTGGCCGGCCAATATGCGGAAAAAGCCCGCGTCGCCGTCCGTAACGTCCGCCGCGACGGCATGGACGCGCTGAAGGCCGATGAAAAGAAGAAGGAAATCAGCGAGGACGACCACAAGCGGCTCGATACCGAGGTCCAGAAGATGACCGACGATACGATCAAGGAGATCGACGCGGCCGCCCACGCCAAGGAACAGGAAATCCTCGGCAAGTGAGCCTCGGCACCGCCCCGACAGAGGGGGCGACCTTCCCCGGCGATTCGGAAGGAAGGATTCCCCGCCACGTCGCCATCATCATGGACGGCAATGGCCGCTGGGCCGCCAAGCGCGGTTTGCCGCGCGTCGCCGGGCATCGTGCGGGCGCCGAGGCCGTTCGCAAAATTCTTAAAGCTGCCGTCAAAGAAGGCGTGGAAGTCCTTACGATCTACGCCTTTTCTTCGGAGAATTGGCGGCGTTCGGAGGCGGAGGTCAGCGACCTCAAGGGCCTATTGGGCTATTATCTCGAACGCGAGCTCGACGAGCTCTTCCGCCAAGGGGTCCGGCTGAAGCTGATCGGCGATCCGGAGGCCTTTGGCCCTCAATTGTTGGAGCGGCTACAGCGCGCCGTCGAGCGCACTGCAGAGAATAATCGTCTGACTTTAGTCGTCGCGTTGAATTACGGCGGACGGAGCGAGATCGCGGCGGCTGCCAGGAAACTGGCTTCAAGGGCGGTTGCAGGCGAACTGGACGCGGAACAGATCGATGAAGCTTCTCTCGGCGCCGAACTGATGACGAGCGATCTTCCGGAGCTGGACTTGATGATCCGCACATCGGGCGAAAAGCGCCTCTCCAACTTCCTGCTGTGGCAGGCGGCCTATGCCGAATTGATCTTTGTCGACACCCTCTGGCCCGATTTCGACGAGGCAGCCTTCCGGGCCGCGATTGAGGAATATGCCGGCCGGCAACGAAGATTTGGTGGCCGATGAGGGAACTGGCCACTCGGACTGCGGTCGGTGTCATCCTGATCGCCATCGCTTTGGTAGAGGCGCTGCTAGGCGGTTGGCCGTTCGCCATCCTCGTCGCGGCGATCGCGACAATCATGTACCTAGAATGGTCGCGGATGGTCGGGAAATGGGGGCTGGGCTGGAAGCTGTTCGGCTTCGTTTACTGCCTGCTCCCTGCCATCTCGCTGCTGTGGATCCGCGAACGGGCGGAATATGAGGGCATCGGGTCGGGCTTCGACCTGCTGATCTGGGTCTTCCTGGTTGTCTGGTCGACCGACATTGGTGCCTATTTCGCGGGAAGGGCCATCGGCGGGCCCAAGCTCGCGCCTTCGATCAGCCCCAACAAGACGGTTGCCGGGCTACTCGGCGGGGTCGCCGCGGCGACAGTGATCGCCGGCCTATGGGTATATGCCGCAAGATTGCCCGGCATGCTGCTTTGGATCGCGGCTCTGTTCGCCGTGGCCGCACAGCTGGGCGACCTGTTCGAAAGTGGGCTCAAGCGGAGGGCAGGGGTGAAGGACAGCGGCACCTGGCTGCCGGGCCATGGCGGCCTGCTTGATCGCCTGGACGGGTTGGTGCCGGTAGCCATCCTGACGGCGGCATTGATGGTCACGAAGATCTTATGACGCAGCGGAAGCTCTCGATCCTTGGCGCGACGGGGTCAGTCGGCAGCTCCACGCTCGATCTTGTGGAGCGCCACCCCGAGCGGTTCGAGGTTGTAGCGTTGACGGCCGCGAAGAGCGTCGCAGCGCTTGCCGACGCTGCTCGGCGGACCGCGGCGAAGCTTGCGGTGATCGGCGACCCTGCGCTGCTTGCTGAATTGGAAGCGCGGCTGGACGGCAGCGGATGTCGCGCGGCGACCGGACGCGACGCGTTGAACGAAGCGGCGACGGGCGAGGCCGAGCTCGTCATGGCAGCCATTGTCGGCTGCGCCGGCCTGGAACCGGTGATGGCGGCGATCGATGCGGGAAGAACGGTCGCTTTGGCCAACAAGGAATCCTTGGTAACCGCCGGCGCGCTGATGACCGGAGCGGCGCAGCGCAGTGGCGCAATGATCTTGCCGGTCGACAGCGAACATAATGCGATCACCCAATGCCTTGCGGATAATCGCTCATGCGATGTCGCAAGATTGGTGCTGACTGCCAGCGGCGGCCCGTTCCGCACCAAAAGCCTGTCCGAGATGGCGGCGATGACGCCCGAACAGGCCGTCGCTCATCCCAACTGGTCGATGGGCGCGAAGATCAGCGTCGATTCGGCGACGATGATGAACAAGGGGCTCGAACTGATCGAAGCCCACCATCTGTTCGGATTGCCGTCCGGGCGGATCGATATCTTGGTTCATCCCCAATCGGTCATTCATTCGATGGTCGAATATGTCGACGGATCGGTGTTGGCCCAGCTCGGCAGCCCCGACATGCGCATCCCAATTGCCTATGCGCTGGCCTATCCCGAGCGGATCGACACGCCCGCCGAACGGCTCGACCTGGCGCGGATCGGCTCACTGACCTTTGAAGCGCCTGACACTGAGCGATTTCCTGCCTTGCGCCTCGCGCGTGCGGCCCTGGAAGCGGGAGGCGCGGCCCCCATCGTTCTCAATGCTGCCAACGAGGAGGCTGTGGCCGCATTTCTCGACCGGCGGATCGGATTCCTGGATATTTGTCAAACGGTTGAGGAGGCGCTGGCTCGCACCGGCGCGGCGCAGCCCCGCTCCATCGCCGAGGTCATCGACATCGACCGCGCGGCGAGGGCATTGGCGAAGGACCTGATGAGCGAGCTCGCCGCCTGATGTTCGATCAACCCCCAGTCTGGTTCATCGTCCTCGCTTTCCTGTGCGCGATCGGGCCGCTCGTCTTCATCCACGAGCTCGGCCATTACCTGGTCGCGCGCTGGTTCGGAGTGGGCGCGGAGCAATTCTCGATCGGCTTCGGTCGCGAGATTGCCGGCTGGACCGACAAGCGCGGGACGCGCTGGAAGGTGGGCTGGCTGCCGTTGGGTGGTTACGTCCGGTTTGTCGGCGACATGACCCCGGCAAGCCAGGCGGATGCAAACGCGGAACTGACACCGGAGGCTCGCGCCGTTGCCTTTCACAACAAGCCCTGGTGGCAACGATTCCTGATCGTGTTGGCTGGTCCGGTCGCTAATTTCATTCTGGCGATTGTCATTTTCGCGGCTTTTTTCGCCGCCTTTGGCGCTCCTCGGACATCCAATGTCGTTACCAGCTTGCAAGCAGATGGTCCGGCCGCGGCTGCCGGTATCGCGCCGGGCGATCGTATCCTGTCGGTTGCTGGTCGTGACACGCCTTACTTCGAAGACGTTTTCCAGGTCGTAAGGCTCAGACCGGGAGAGAGCGTTTCCGTTATCGTGGAGAGAGACGGGCGCGAAGCGAAGATCCAAGCAAAGATTGGCGCGGTGATTGAGCGGGATCGATTTGGACAGCAATTCATGGTCGGACGCCTCGGCATTTTCGGCCATCAATTCCGATATGAATCCATTCCGGCGCCGGAGCTAATTCCGGCCGCAACCGGCTACACGATTTCGTTAACTCGATCGATGATCGATGGCCTATGGCAAATCATTAGCGGCCGACGTTCAGTGAAGGACCTCGGCGGGCCGCTCAAGATGGCCCAGATCGCGGGCCAGCAGGCCAGCCTCGGCCCCTTTGAATTCATTCAGCTAATTGCGCTCTTCTCCATAAATCTGGGGTTCATCAACCTCTTGCCAGTTCCTATGCTCGATGGCGGACATCTCGTTTTCTATGCCGCGGAGGCGGTCAGGCGGCGTCCGGTCAGCCTCAGGGCACAGGATTGGGCATTTCGCGGCGGCCTCGCCTTCCTTCTTGCGCTCCTGGTCTTTACGACGGTCAACGACTTGGCGTCTTTTGGCCTGTTTGAACGACTTGGGCGCTTGATTGGATAGAATGGTTGGGGCAGGGCTAG
>CAMPIY010000136.1 GCA_946886645.1 uncultured Sphingomonas sp. | reverse complement strand
TCCGCGTCGGCGGCGACAAGATGGACGAAGCGATCAGCTCCTACGTCCGCCGCAACCACAACCTTCTGATCGGCGAAGCCACGGCGGAGCGGATCAAGAAGGAAGTCGGAATCGCCAAGCCGCCCGTCGACGGCATCGGCAACACCGTCCACATCAAGGGCCGCGACCTGGTGAACGGCGTTCCCAAGGAGATTTCGATCAACCAGGGCCAGATCGCCGAAGCGCTGTCGGAACCGGTCGGAACGATCGTCGAAGGCGTCCGGATCGCACTTGAGAATACGGCGCCGGAGCTCGCGGCCGACATTTGCGACCAGGGCATCGTTCTGACCGGCGGCGGCGCGCTGCTCCAGGGCCTGGACGAAGTTCTTCGCGACGAGACCGGACTTCCGGTGACGGTGGCCGAGGATCCGCTGACCTGCGTTGCGCTCGGCACCGGCCGCGCGCTCGAAGAGGAGCAGTTCCGCGGCGTCCTCCAGACGGCGTAACCGCTAGCGATGGCGGCCTCGGCGGGACCGCGCCCGGGCTGGTCGAGGCGCGCGCAATACAGCCTCTTCTTCAGCTTCCTGGCGGTCGTCGCCGGGTTGGTCGTCGGGCTGATCCTGCTGATCCTCTCGCTGGTCGCCCCGAAAAGTTACGCCGCCGTTCGGGGGGTTGCGCTGGACGTTACCGCACCGATCACCGGCGCGCTCAGCGAGGTCACGACGACCGTCACCGGGCTGACCAGCGGTGCAGGCGACTATTGGGATGCCGCCCAGCAAAATGCCGAGCTCAGGCGGCAACGCGATGCGCTCATGCGACGGGCGGTCGAGGCGCGCGCCATCCTCGAGGAAAACCAGCAATTGAAAGCCGCCCTCCGGTTACGCGAGCAGAGCGGCAAGACCGTCGCCACCGGACGCGTCGTCGGCTCGTCGTTCGAAAGCCCTCGGCGCTTCGCGGTGATTTCGGTTGGGACCAACGATGGCGTTGCGGTGGGAATGCCCGTTCGAGCGCCGGAAGGGCTGATCGGCCGGATCATTGAATCCGGAATGCTGGCGAGCCGGGTGCTGCTAGTCACTGACCGCGCGAATATTGTCCCGGCGCGCATTCTGAAGGGCGGTCAGCCCGTCATCTCGACCGGTCGCGGCGACGGCACGATCGATGTCCGGCCGCTGGAAGTCGGCAAGAACCCGTTCAAGCAGGGCGATATCATCGTCACCTCGGGAACTGGCGGGCTTTATCCGCCGCTCGTCCCCATCGCCAAGGTCATCCGCCTTGACGACGATGGAGCCATCGCAATCCCCATCGCCGACCCGGCCAAGGTCAGCTTCGCCATCGTCGAGCCTCCTTTCGAGCCGGCCGCGCTGGCGGTTGCGGCCCAGCCGGAACCCGAGGCCCCCTGATGGTCCGCTCCGCACTCGGACAGCGCGGCACCGCCATCGGGAGAGGTCCGCGAGCCGGCGCCGACTATGTTCCCGCTCTTTCGGTGGTCGCAGGATCACTGCTTTCCCTCCTGCCGATCGTATCGGCGACCGGCTGGTGGCCGAACTTCGGCCTCCTCATGCTTCTGGCGTGGAGGCTGCTCAGGGCCGACGCATGGCCGGCCTGGTGGGCAGCGCCGCTGGGTTTCGCCAACGACTTGATCACCGGATCGCCAATCGGCCTGTCGATTTCGCTATGGTGCGCGATCATGATCGCGATGGACATCCTCGACCGCCGGACCATGTGGCGCGACTATTGGATCGAGTGGGCCATCGCCGCGCTGTTCATCGGCCTCGCCGAGCTCGCGCAGTGGCGCGTCGCGGCAATCCTCGGCGCGTCGGTCCCGCTTAACATGTCGACCGGTCCGGCAATTCTCGTCTCGGTCCTGTGCTTCCCCGTCGCGGCCTTTATGGCGGCTCGGCTGGACCGCTGGAGGCTTGGCCGATGAAGGCGTCGCGGTTCACGGCCGCGCACCAGTCGATCACTTTCTCCCGCCGCATGATGTTGCTTGGAGGAGCGCAGGCGCTGTTCGGCGGCGCGTTGGTGGCGCGGCTTGGGTATCTCTCGGTCGCTCAGAACCAGCATTATCGCCTGCTGTCGGAGAGCAATCGCGTCCAGCTGATCATCGTCCCCCCACGCCGTGGCTGGATCGTCGACCGCAACAATAAACCCATTGCAATCAACCGGTCCGACTTCCGGGTCGACATCATTCCCCAGCAGCTGGAGAATCCGACCCAGACCCTGCGGCTGCTTACCCAGCTGATGAAGCTGTCGCCGGATGACGTCGACCGGATCATCAAGGAGCTGAAGGAAGCCCACGGCTATCAGCCGGTCCAGGTCGCCGAGAATGTTCCGTACGACCAATATGCAGCCGTTACCGTCCGGCTGCCGGAGCTTCCCGGCGTTCAACCCATGCGCGGTTTCTCCCGCTTCTACCCGGCAGGTCCGGCGGTTGCCCACCTGGTCGGTTACGTCGGTTCCGCTTCGGCCAAGGATTATGAGAAGGAGAAAAACCCGCTCCTCATTACGCCAGGCTTCAAGATCGGAAAGGAAGGTCTCGAACGGACGCTGGAGGACCGGTTGCGCGGCCAGCCCGGCGGCCAGCGGGTCGAGCTGACGGCCCGAGGCAAGCTGGTCCGCGAACTCGAACCCAAGCCCGACCGTAGCGGCCAGACCGTGAAGCTGACGATCGATGCCGGCCTTCAGGAATATGCGGCGCGGCGGATGGGCGACCAGTCGGGGGCCCTCGTCGCGATGGATGTCACGAGCGGCGACATGCTGGCTTATGTGTCGATGCCGGCATACGACCCGAATAGTTTTTCGGACGGAATCGGGCGCACCGAATGGCGGATGCTGTCCGAAGACGACCATATTCCACTTCTCAACAAGGTCGCGCAGGGGCTTTACCCCTCAGGTTCAACCATCAAGCCGGCGATGGCGCTCGCTTTTCTTCAACAAGGCATCGACCCGGCACGACGGGTCCATTGCCCGGGCGGCCTCAGGATCGGAAACCGCTACTTCCGGTGCGACGCGGTGCATGGATCGATGGACATGCATTCCGCAATCGAGCGAAGCTGCAACACCTATTTTTGGGCAATGGGCCTGGTTACCGACCCCCAGAAGACCACCGAGATGGTCCAATATCTCGGTTATGGCGAGAAATTCGATCTTCCAATCCCGACGCAGCGCTACGGCACAATGCCGAACCCTGAATGGTTGAAAAAGAAGTACAACCGCGACTGGCAGGGCTATGACTCCGCCAACACGTCGATCGGCCAGGGCTATGTGCTGGTCAATCCGATGCAGCTGGCGGTGATGCCGGCGCGGCTGGCCTCGGGAAAGCTGATCCAACCTCGCTTGTTAATGGCCAAAGATCAGCCGGCGCCGAACCTCAACGCCGATCCGGCCCATCTGGAAATCATCCGCAAAGCCATGGCGGCCGTGGTCAACGGAAGCGGCACAGCGGTCGCGTCAAAGCTTCCGCTCGACGGAATCCAGATGGCCGGCAAGACGGGCACCGCGCAGGTATTCCGGCTCGGCGAGCGCGGCCACCAGTCGAACTGGGCACTTCGCGACCATGCGCTGTTCATTGCCTTCGCGCCGGCGGACAGGCCGCGCTACGCCATCGGTTGCATCATCGAGCATGGCGGCTTCGGCGCGTCGGCCGCGGCCCCGATCGTGCGCGATACGATGACCTACCTGTTCGACCCGAAAAAGGCGATGGACGCGCTCGCGCCGCTCGAAAAGCAGTGGGGCGGCACGCTGGCCGAGCGCAACGCACGCCGCGCCGCGCAATTCGAAACCATTTCCAAGGCAAACCAAGCTGCCGCTTCCGCCGCGAGCAGCCAAACATGATTTCCTCGGCAATCATTCCCCAACCGCTGGCCCGCCTGCCGTGGCGGCTGATCTGGCTGGTCGCGCTGATCTGTACCATCGGCATTGTGACGCTCTATTCGGCAGCAGGTGGATCCATGTCGCCTTGGGCGTTGAAACAGGCGATCACCATGGTCGCCTTCGCCCTGCTGGCCGTCGGGATCAGCTACGTGCCTGAAAGCTTCATCAAGCAGATGACCTTTCCGGCCTATGTCGTAATCCTCGTTTTGCTAATCATCGTTGAGATGGTCGGTTTCGTTGGCAAAGGCGCCCAGCGCTGGGTCGACCTCGGCTTCATCCGCCTGCAGCCTTCGGAATTCATGAAGCCCGCCATCGTGCTCGTCCTCGCGCGCTTTTACGACCTGCTTCCGGCAGGCGATGTGCGCCGGTGGCGCGGACTCTGGCCGGCGGCAGCGCTGCTGCTCGTACCCTGGGCGCTCATCCTGATCCAGCCCGACCTCGGCACGGCAACGATGGTGCTGCTTGGCGGAGTCAGCGTGATGTTCATCGCCGGCCTGCCGATGTGGTATTTTCTTTCCGCAGTGGGCGCGGCAGCCGTGGCGGGCCCAATCCTGTTCGCGATGATGCATGATTATCAGCGCAAGCGCGTGCTGATCTTCATGGACCCGGAAAGCGATCCATTGGGCGCCGGCTATCATATCAGCCAGTCCAAGATCGCGATTGGGTCAGGGGGTATCTGGGGCAAAGGCTATCTGAACGGCAGCCAGAGCCATCTCGACTATCTTCCAGAAGGCCACACGGATTTCGTCTTCGCGACCTTCGTCGAGGAATGGGGCCTGGTCGGAGGCGCGCTGCTGATCTTCGCCTTTTTCATGGTCATCCGCTGGGGAATGAAGGTCAGCCGCCGCGCCAAGACCCGCTTCGGCCAACTCGCGGCGGCAGGCCTGACCGCCACCATCTTCTTCTACGTCTCGATCAACCTGATGATGGTGATGGGGCTCGCCCCCGTGGTCGGCATCCCCTTGCCGCTAGTCAGTTTTGGCGGTTCGGCGGTCATGACAGTCATGATCTGCCTCGGCATCCTGATGTCGTTCGAACGCCAGTCGCGGACCCGCTCGACGATTAGCTGATTTTTCGGGCGACAAGGCGGTTGCGCGGGGTTGGGAAGGCTGTTAGAGGCCCGCCCGCGCCCCGCTTTCGAGCGGCCCGCGCATCGCCAGTCAGGCATGGACGCATAGCTCAGTTGGTAGAGCAGCTGACTCTTAATCAGCGGGTCCTAGG
>CAMPIY010000135.1 GCA_946886645.1 uncultured Sphingomonas sp. | reverse complement strand
TCGAGATGTGATTTCAGCGTGGCACACGTCTAAATTCGACTATGCAATCACATTATGATGTGATAGCGGCTTGCTCATGTCCACGACTTTGATCGATAAACTCACCGCCCTCGTCGACTCCGGCGAGGCTAGCCGCAGCGGGCTGGCGCGGGCCGCCGGCCTTCACCCCAACAGCTTGCGCAAGCTGGGCGCGTCGGACTGGAACCCGACCGCCGACACGCTGGTGCGCCTTGAAAAGCTGATCGACGGCGGCGTGCAGGAGGTTCTGGTCGGCGCCGAAGCGATCATCGACGAGGCGCGCAACGGTCGGATGTTCATCCTGGTCGACGACGACGACCGTGAGAATGAGGGCGACCTGGTCATTCCGGCGCAGATGGCGACGCCGGACGCGATCAACTTCATGGCCCGCCATGGCCGCGGCCTGATCTGCCTGGCGCTCGGCAAGGAGCGGGTCGACCAGCTTGGGCTGGAGCCGATGGCGCGCATCAACGCGACGCGGATGGAGACCGCCTTCACCGTCTCGATCGAAGCACGAGACGGAGTGACAACCGGAATCAGCGCCGCCGACCGCGCGCGGACGATCGCGGTGGCGATCGATGCCGCCAACGGCGCCGACGCGATCGTGTCGCCGGGCCATGTCTTCCCGCTGGTCGCCCGCCCGGGCGGCGTGCTGGTCCGCGCGGGGCATACCGAGGCGGCGGTCGACGTCGCCCGCTTGGCCGGGCTCAACCCGTCGGGCGTGATCTGCGAGATCATGCGCGAGGACGGGACCATGGCCCGGCTCGACGATCTGATGGAGTTCGCCAAGCTCCACGGCTTGAAGATCGGCACGATCCGCGACCTTATCGCCTATCGATTGAAGAAGGATCATATGGTCGAACGGGTGTCGGAAACCCGTTTCGCCGCCCGGTCCGGCGCGCAATGGACCGCCCAGGTCTTTCGCGACAAGGCCAGCGGCGAGGAGCAACTCGCGCTGGTCCACGGCAATGTCGACCCGTCGCGGCCCACCCTGGTCCGGATGCACTCGATCGACCTGTTCGCCGACGTGCTCGGCGAACGGTCGCCGCGCGCCGGCCTGCTCGACGGAGCGATGGCGATGATCGAGGCGGAAGGGTCGGGCGTGATCGTCGCCCTCCACGCCGCCGCCCCCGGCTCGCTCAGCCGGGCCACCGACCTTCGCTCGGGCAAGGGCGTCGAATCGACCGCGGCGCTGCGTGGTTACGGTATCGGCGCGCAGATCCTCGCGGCGCTCGGCATTCACGACATGATCCTGCTCAGCAACACGACACACTCGCCGGTCGGCCTTTCGGCCTATGGACTCGCGATCGTCGAGGAACGCTGCATCACAAAGCTGGAGGTCTGAACGTGGCGCACGTCCTGATCGCCGAGGCGCGTTTTTACGCGCATCTGAACGACATGCTGCTCTCCGGCGCCCGCGCCGCCATCGAGGCGGCGGGTCACAGCCATGAAACGATCACCGTTCCAGGCGCGCTGGAGCTTCCTGGAGCGATCGCGCTGGCGGCGGATAGTGGCCGGTTCGACGCCTTTGTCGCGCTCGGCGTGGTCATCCGCGGCGAGACTTATCATTTCGAGATCGTTTCCGGCGAAAGCGCTCGGGGGCTGATGGCGCTGACAATGGACGGGCTCGCCGTCGGCAACGGCATTTTGACCGTCGAGAATGAGGCGCAAGCGATCGCTCGCGCCGACCCGAAACAGGGGAACAAGGGCGGCGGCGCGGCCGAGGCTGCGTTGGCGATGCTGGAATTGAAGTCGACGTTCGGCTGATTGGCGTCATTCGCGGCCCTTGTTGCCCCGCCGGTCGGCAATGACCGCCGACAGATCGGCGCGTAGGGCCGCGATTTCGGCCCGAAGTGCCCGGATTTCCTCGCTTCCCGCAACAGGCCCGCGCGAATCCTGCGCGTCGCGCCCGACGAAGAAGCTGGCGAGTGTCGCCGTGATGTATCCCAGTACGCCCAATCCGTAGATCGACAGCAGCAGTCCAAGCACGCGGCCTTCATCCGTCACCGGCCAATAGGCCGAGCCGATGGTGGTAAGCAGCATGGCCGTCCACCACAGTGCATCGCCGTAATCGGCGAAGCCGCCCGCCACTTCCTTGCTGCTTTCGAAGCTCAACATTCCAACGGCGCCAAGCAGCACGACCAATGTGGTCAGGCCAGCGACATAGCCGACCCTTCGCCGCTCCAAGCTGACCCGGAGCGCCCGCATCGACCGGTTGGCGGTGCCGACGATTCGCACCAGCCGAATGGCCCGCGCGGCTCGAAAGATCGCGAAGGCCCGGAACAGGCGGAGCGCCGGGACCGCCAGCGCCAGGATCGTCAGCCAGTTGCGCCGGAGGAAGCGCGACTTGTCGGGCGCGATCAGCAGGCGCACCGCAAACTCGGCAATGAAAATGATCCAGATGACCGTGCTGGCCGTCTCCAGCAGCGGGCTGGTGCCGCGGGTCAGGTCCAAAAAGACGATCGCGAGCCAGGCCAGGGCCAGGACGATCATCGGCCAGCGAAGCCAACGGTCCAGCTCGCCGATCAGCTGCCATCGCTGCAAATCCGTCCGCCGGCGGCTTTCGATCTCGGGCATACGACCGTTAGGACGCACCAGCGGCGCTTGGGTGCCATCAGGCCGATCGGCTGCTACGGGCCCAGATGTGAACCCTCGCGAATCGACCATAGATACCGGCGGGCATACGCGCCTGGCCTTCATCGCCCTGCTGTTCGGCAATCTCGCGCTGGCGTGCGGACCGTTCCTGGTGCGCAACAGCGGCGTCGGACCCGTTGCCGCGGGCTTCTGGCGGCTGGCGCTGGCGCTTCCCTTCCTGTGGCTGCTGGCCTGGGCGTTCAAGCAGCCGGTTCACAAGCCGCGCAAGACGCTGACCATCGCCATCGCGCTGGCGGCCTTCTTCTTCGCGGCGGACCTTGCCGCGTGGCACGCGGGCATCCTGTTGACCAAACTCGGCAACGCGACCTTGTTCGGCAACATCTCCAGCTTCTTCTTCGCGGCCTGGGGCCTGTGGCTGGCGCGCCGCCTGCCGTCGCCGATCCAGGCACTAGCGCTGACATTGGCGGCGGCCGGCTGCGGCCTGCTGATGTGGGGCAGCGCGGAGCTGTCCGCGTCTCACCTGCGCGGCGATTTGCTCGCCGCGTTCGCCGGGCTGCTCTACACCGGCTATCTGATCATCGTCGAACGGACGCGCGGCGAGCTTCAGCCGCTGCCCTTGCTGTTCCTTGCCAGCCTGTTCGGCGCGGCGATGCTGCTGCCGGTGGCCATGGCGGCCGGGGAAACCGTCATTCCGGCCGACTGGACCGGCCTGTTCGCCCTCGCGCTGTGCAGCCAGGTCGTCGGGCAGGGCCTGCTGGTCTATGCCCTGGGCCATGTGCCGCCGCTGGTCGTCGGGATCGCCATGCTGACCCAGCCGGCGCTGTCGGCGCTGCTCGGCTGGCTCTACTATGGCGAGGCCTTCACGCCGCTCGACTGGACCGGCGCGGCCATGATCGTCGTTGCGTTGATCCTCGTCCGCTTGCGCCAGCGCGGCGCCGCGCCCAATTAGCGGATATGTCCGGCCCGACTCCGCTAGCAGCACTTCGCGTCCGCCTCGCCCTGAAGGTTGGCGAGCATGCCGTGTTTGACGGATGGTCGCAGGCCGCGGTGGATAGCGCCGCGGCGGAACTCGACATCGATCCAGCCCAGGCCCGGCTGGCCTTTCCCAAGGACGCGCCGCACATGATCGAGGCGTGGATCGAAGGGGTGGACGCGGCGATGGAAGCGCATTTCACCCCCGACGTGGTAGACAAGATGCGGATCAGCCAGCGTATTCGGGAGATGATCTGGTTCCGGTTGGAAACTACCGGTCCGGCGCGCGAAGCAGTGCGTTCCGCCCTTTCAATCCTCGCGATGCCGCAAAATGTCCCGCTGGCGCTTCGCACCGGCTGGCGCTCTGCCGACCTGATGTGGCGCCTCGCCGGCGACACGGCAACCGACTACAACCATTATTCGAAGCGGCTGATCCTGTCGGGGGTCTACACATCCACCCTGTTCGCCTGGCTCGACGATCAGACCGAAGGCTGGGCCGATACCGCGGCGTTTCTCGATCGCCGGCTGGCCGGGGTCGGCCGATTCGAAAAATGGAAAGCCGAATGGCGGGGATCGGACCTGAAGCGCCCCAGTTTCGCCCGCTTCCTCGGCCGCCTGCGCTATCCGGCGCGCTAGCCGCGAATCTTACAATTTTCCGCCGATCGGGCCGGGAGGCGCGTCGGTCCTCAGCCAGCCGGTAATCGCCAGCCTGTCGCCATAGGCGAACGGCGACACCAGCCCGACGCTATGGTCGGTCGGCACCAAAAAAATGTTCATCGCGTTGAAGATCGGCCGGAGCGCCAGCTCGATGTCGTGATTCTCGTTAAAGAACTGCAGGTAGCCGCCCCAGTCCCGCTCCCAAAGCGTGGTGAAGTTTAGGACGTAGGCGGCGGCGCGGGCATTGGCCGGGTCATGGTCGGAATGCGATTTCAGGAAATGGCCCGATTGGTAGAGTGTCGCCTGGGCATCGATCCACTGCACGTCCTCCCTGCCGGACAGCTTTCGGAACCAGTCGAGCACCGGCGGCGAGTTCAGATATTCGAATATCTTGAGGATCGGCAATTTGCGGGCGGCCGGATCAAAATAGCTGCCGACGATCGGGTAAAAGGCGTAAACGAACTGATAGTTGCGCCGGGCGCGCTCGACGATTCCGGAGAAGATTTGATCCACCTGGTGAGCGCCCAGCCTCGCCAGTTGCTCCGGCGGCACCTGCTCCACCCGGTCGCCGACATTGTAGACCATCCACCAAGGCGTTTCGTTCGCCAGCATCGCATGGATCTGCTCGGCGCTGTCGGGGACGAAAATGTCGCGCACCTGGAGCCGGCGGTTCTTCGCCAGCTCCCGGGCGAGGTTGTCGATGTCGAGATCGGGATTGAGCTTCATGATCCTGCGCGGCCTAGCGGGACATCATCTGACTGTCACGAGGGAAGCCTGCATGTGCAGAAATCTGGAGCGGGCGAAGGGATTCGAACCCTCGACCCCAACCTTGGCAAGGTTGTGCT
>CAMPIY010000134.1 GCA_946886645.1 uncultured Sphingomonas sp. | reverse complement strand
CCGCTGGAATCCCCTTCTGTTGCCCGGTGGGGTCCGACCGCGCTTTTGTCCACTTAACCTTAGACCGTTAGGTCCTCAGTTAGGCAGCAATCGCAAGAGCCTCGTTATCGTTGGCACTTGTGTGAATGAGCCGTCGCGGTGGTCTCATACCGATCGGCAACCTGGCCTTTATTGCACTCGTCGATCCTGTTTCGCCCCCATCAGCAGCATCGAAACCTCGCTGCTGGTGGTGGAGGCGCCGGGGTACTGCCCCCCGGGTCCGAAATGCCTATTCCACCCGATCATCTACCGACATAGCCGGTTGCCCGGCCCCTCCAAGATAAGGATTCGCCCCTTCGGAGACAAGTCATTGACAAAATGGGGGCCGATGCGGAACCGTTACGGATGTGGTTGCGTTGGAACGGCCTATGTGAGGCTGTAAATGATGCCATCACGCTGGGAAAAAGGGGATTTTTAATGAAGAAGCTTTCGTTTGCCATCGTTGGCGCTGCTGCGCTTGCTCTGTCCGCCTGCGGCGGCAAGGGTGACGATGCCCTCGGCGATAACATCGAGGACAATTACGACGCCGCCGCCGACAATCTGGAAGCGATGGCTGACAACACCGCCAACGGCGCCGAAGCCGCTGCCCTGGAAAACCAGGCCGATGCGCTCGAAGCCGAAGGCGACGCCAAGGAAGAAGCGGTCGACGAGGCCGACGTCAACGCGGCTGCCGTCAACGCAATGTGAGCCATTTTCCGCCCCTTTCCGGGGGTGGAACGGAAGGGCCGGCGCCTTCGGGCCGCCGGCCCTTTTTTATGCGGCGAACCCTGCTAGGCGGGTTGCATGAGCGACGACGCAATCCCCGCCGCAACCCTGGTCGTCTGGCGCGACAACCCCGCCGGTCCGGAGATCCTGGTCGTGGAACGCTCGGCGAAGATGGCCTTCGCTGCGGGAGCGATCGTCTTTCCCGGTGGGCGGATCGACGCCTCCGATCGCGAATATGCGGAATCGCTCGGCAGGCCCGATGAAGCCGCGAAAGTGACCGCAATCCGCGAGACGATCGAGGAGAGTGCGGTGGTCGCGGGCATTAGTCCTGTGGCCGAACCGCCGGCTGGACGGGTGCTGCAGGACGCTCTGCTCGCCGGCGCCGGCTTTGGAGAGCTTCTGGCCGAACATGGGCTGGCGATCGATTTCGATGCGCTGACGCCCTTCACCCGCTGGATGCCCGCGTTCAAACATGCCCGGCGGTTCGATACGCTTTTCTACCTGGCCGAGGCGCCCGAGGGCGACTGGCCGCCCAATCCGCAACCGGGCGAATGCGTCGCCGCCGAATGGGCGAGCCCGACCGAGCTCGTTCGCCGGATCGAGCGGGGCGAGGCGAGCGCCATCTTCCCAACCAAGCGCAACCTGGAACGCCTCGCGGCGCAGGCCAACCTCGATGCCGCGCTGGTCGACGCCCGGGCGCACTCGCTCGACACAATCATTCCATGGATCGAGGAAATCGACGGCGAGCCGCACGTCCGGATCCCGGAAGATCGGGGCTATCCCGTGATCTCCGAGCCGCTCGCCACGGCATTCCGCGCCTGAACCCACGCGACTCGACGGCAATGAAAAAGGGCCCCGGCAATGCCAGGACCCTTCTCCTCCGCGACCGCGGCGAGCGCGGTCAGCAGAATTAGCTCAGATGGCGCGACAGGTGCTTGTTCATTTCGAACATGGTGCACTTGTCGACGCCGAAGACCTTCTTCAGCTTGTCGTCGGCAAGAATTTCCCGCTTGTTATTCGGGTTTTGCAGGTTGTTCTTGCGAATGTGATCCCACACTTTCGACACAACCTCGCTACGCGGCAGCGGGGCGCTTCCCGTGATCGCGGCGAGGTCCGCCGACGGGGTCACTGGGCGGGCGAGCCCGCCACCTGCTTTACGACCAGTCCCGCTCGATGATTTTGCCATGAGGCCCTCCTGTTGTTCTAAGAGAGAGGTAGAGCGCGATTCCCCTCTGTGCGCAAGGGGGTGAGCACCATGAAAGTGGTTAATTGCGCCCAAGATCGAACGGAACGACCCGATTGGCGGCGTCATGACCGATATCGGCATGGCCTCCGAAGGCGATTCGGGAGCGGTCGCACCAGTCCCGGACGATCGATTCCGCATCGCTTCCGAAGACCGGGTCGTTGTCCGGAATCTCGCTCATCCGGCCCATTCGGAGCGATGAGACGCCGCGGATGGCGGCGCTGCCGGTGACATGGAACATCGACCTGTCGATGCGATACTCGTGCTCGGCCACATCCTCGATCAGCAACTCGGCTCCGCTGAAGTCCGGTTCGATGGCGGTCCCGATGAGGTTGGACAGGACGGTAAGATTGAAGGCCATCGCCCGCTTGCCGGGTATCAACCCGGGTTCGAGCGCGGCGGAATCGCGCTTCACCAGCCAGTCGAGCGCGCGGTGAATGGCGGCCTCGCCGGCCTCGCGCATGACGTCCTGGACCATCGGCCCATGGGCGACGGACAGGCCCTGCCGGTCGAACGCGGCGAGAAGGAAGCCCGCGTCGGAATAGCCGAGATAGGTTTTCCGCCGCGCCGACGGCGGCAGGTCGGCCGCGGCCGCTTCAGCAATCCGGTTGGAGCCATAGCCCCCGCGTGCGAACCAGACGGCGTCGACGCTCTCGTCCGCCATTATCTCGCGCAAAGCCGCGAGCCGCGCCTCGTCCGGCCCGGCGAAATGGCCGTCGGAGAGGAAGCTTTGCGGGTGGATGAGAAGCTCGGCGTCGTCGCGCGAAGCAGCGATGGCGGTGACGGCCTCGGCGGCCTCGGGCCTCAATGTGCAGCTTGGCGCGACAACCGCTATTTTCATCGAATGCTTCAATTGCACATGGCCGTCCCGCCGCCTAGGCCAGCGCGCAATGACCGACCAATATTTCTTCTGCGGAATCGGGGGCAGCGGGATGCTCCCCCTGGCCGCCATCCTCCGTGCCGGCGGCGCCCGCGTGTCCGGGTCCGACCGCTCGCTCGACGCGGGGCGGCTGGCTAGCAAGTTCGAATATCTGAAATCGCTGGGTATCGGCCTGTCGCCGCAGGACGGATCGGGCCTTACCGACGGCATGACCCTGGTCACGTCTGCGGCGGTGGAGGACACCATCCCCGACGTCGTCCGCGCCCGGGAACTGGGCCTTTCTCACCTCACGCGCCCGCAATTGCTGGCGAAGCTGCTCAATGACGCCCAGACGAGCGTGGCGGTCGGCGGGACCAGCGGAAAATCGACCGTTACCGGCATGATCGGCTGGATGCTTCACGCGCTTCATCGTCAGCCCACGGTGATGAACGGCGCGGTGATGAAGAATTTCGTCGCGCCGCACGCCCCCTTCGCATCGGCGCTGGTCGGCGACCCCGAACTGTTCGTCAGCGAGGTCGATGAAAGCGACGGTTCAATCGCGCTTTACCGCCCGACCGTCGCGGTGCTGGGCAACATCAGCCTCGACCATAAGTCGATGGACGAGCTTCGAAGCCTGTTCGCCGCTTTCCTCGCCCGCGCCCAGAAAGCCGTGGTCAACCTCGATGACCCGGAATCCCGCGCCATCGCCGAGGCGATCCGCGATCCGATCGGCTACGGCTTTGATACGCCCGGCGCGGCGCTGGTCGGCCGCAACCTCCAGCTGACGCCGGACGGCTCGACCTTCACTTTGGCGGTTGGAGAGGGCCGCTTTGACGTCCAGCTCGCCGTTCCCGGCCGGCACAACGCCATGAACGCGCTCGCAGCGCTCGGCGCCATCCATGCGCTGGGCCTGCCGCTCGACGAAGCCGTTTCGGTCCTGTCACGATTTGCCGGGCTGAAGCGCAGATTGGAAACCGTCGGAGTGTCCGGCGGCGTGACGGTCATCGACGATTTCGCCCACAACCCCGACAAGATCGCCGCCACCCTCGCAACGCTCACAGCGCAGCCGGGGCGCCTGTTGATCATGTTCCAGCCCCACGGCTACGGACCCATCGCCAAGATGGGCGAGGAGCTTGCCAGGACATTCGCCGCGGGAATGCGCGAAGGCGACCGGCTCTTCCTTCCTGATGCGGTCTACCAAGGTGGGACGGTCGACAAGTCGAAAGGATCGGATTGGCTCGCGGAAGCGATCCGCGCGGCGGGCGGCCATGCCGAGCATGTCCCGGAACGCGCGGCCATCGGCGACAAGCTCGTCGCCGAAGCGCTGCCGGGGGACCGGATCGCCATCCTGGGGGCCCGCGACGATACGCTCAGCGACTTCGCCTCAGAGCTACTTGCAAGGCTGGGCTAGGAACCCGCGCCTTTCTCGGCGATTGTTCGCGCATGGCTGAACCGGGTTCGGTGATCGGATGGAAGCTCGATCGCGCGATGCGTGATGAGCTGCTGGACAAATTCCCGCCGCGCTATCCCGATGCCGACGCCGACCATGTCACACTCCAGACCCAGGCCTCGCGCGAACCGCTCCCACCCGAGGTCGATGCGACAATCGTCGGCCATGCCGACGACGGCGACAGCCTGGAGGCGATGGTCGTCAGGATCGACGGCAGTACCGACCGGCCCGACGGGTCGATCTTTCACATCACCTGGTCGCTCGACAAGGCGAAGGGGCGGAAAGCCCGGGAAAGCAACGGCCTTCTGAAAGAGCGCGGCTGGCATCGGCTTGACCACCCCGTCCCGATCTCCCTCGATCCGGCGCGCTTCTAGCCGATGGCCGAGCTATTCCTCGATTGCGACGGCGTCCTCGCCGATTTCGATTCCGGGGCGAAGGAAGTGCTCGGCGGCCTTTCGCCGCGTCAGTTCGAAGCGCGCCATTCGAAAGGTGAATTCTGGAAGCGGCTCGCCCGGGCCAAGGATTTCTACGCCACCCTGCCGCTGCTGCCCGATGCGCAACTATTGTTCGACGCGGTCGAGCATTTGCGGCCGACCATCCTGACCGGCCTTCCCTTGGGAAGCTGGGCAGCGCCGCAGAAGCTGAAATGGGCGGAAGAGCATTTTCCGGGAACGCCGGTCATCACCTGCATGGCCCGCGACAAATATAAATATATGAAGCCCGGCGACGTGCTGGTCGACGACCGCTCCGACCATCGCGGCAAATGGGAGGATGCCGGCGGCATCTTCATCCACCACAAAA
>CAMPIY010000133.1 GCA_946886645.1 uncultured Sphingomonas sp. | reverse complement strand
TGTCGGGATTGACGTCGCCGGTGCCGCCCGGGTTGCCCCCGGCGAACGTATCGTCGTCAAGCTGCGCCGGAGCCGGAGTACCCAGCAGCGGAGCCGCATCGGGAATGGTGATGGTCAGCGTGGCGCTGGCCAAGTCCCCGTCGCCGTCACGATAGGTGTAGGTGAACACTTCGCTCTGGCCGCCGCCCAGCCCGTCGTTGCGGGTGTAGGTATAGTTGCCAGCGGCATCCATCTGCAGCGAGCCATATTGGCCGTTGACGGTGAATCCGCCGGTCGCGTCGCTGTCGGTGCCGCCAAAGCCGGACACCTGCGTGACCGCGCCGAAGCCGTCCGCACCGGGGCTGTCCGCACCGCTGTCGCCGTCGCCGGCATCGCCAGCGGCCGCGTCGGTGATGACGTTGCCGGTCGCCGTGCCGCCCGAAACCGTGTCGGTGTCGTTCGACGCCAGCGGCGTATCGTCATCGACGTTGATCGTCAGCGTGTTGATCGCCGAGTCACCGTCGACATCGACCACCTTCACGCCAATGCCGAAGGTCAGGTCGTTTTCGTTCGAGCCCGCCGGATGATCGATCGGCTGGTTCTGGGCCACCGTATAGGCGCCCGTTTCGGGATCGAGGGTCACGGTAAGGACCACGCCGACACCTGCCTGCGTGATCTTCAAGGTCGTGGCCGTGCTCGAAGGATCGATGCTGAAGCCGGCCGGAAGCGTGTCCGTGCCGGTGAACGCATAATCCAGGTCGCCGTCGCCGCCGCTGCCGGCGAGGTTGCCGGACAGATTGGCCGTGTCGGGATTGACGTCGCCCGTGCCGCCGGGGTTGCCGCCCGCGAACGTGTCGTCGTCAAGCTGCGCCGCCGCCGGCGTTCCCAGCTCTGGAACCGCATCGGGAATGGCGATCGTCAGCGTCGCGCTGGCCAGGTCGCCGTCGCCATCACGGAAGGTGTAGGTGAACACCTCGCTCTGGCCGCCACCAAGCCCATCGTTGCGGGTGTAGGTGTAGCTGCCGTCGGCAGCCATCTGCAGCGAGCCATACTGGCCATTGACCATGAAGCCGCCGGTTGCATCGCTGTCCGTGCCACCGAAGCCCGAGACCTGGGTGATCGCGTCGAGCCCATCCGCGCCGGGCTTGTCGGCATTGGCCGCGCCCTCGGTGGTGCCGACGCCGGTGATGACGTTGCCTGAGGCCGTTCCAGCCGAAACCGTATCGGTGTCGTTGAACGCCAGCGGCGTATCGTCGTCGACGTTGATCGTCAGCGTGCTGACAGCGGAATCGCCATCGATGTCGGTGGTCTGGACGCCAATGCCGAAGGTCAGATCGTTCTCGTCAGAGCCGGCCGGATGATCGATCGGCTGATTCTGGGTGACCGTGTAGGCTCCCGTTTCAAGATCGAGCGTAATCGTCATGACTACGCCGACACCGGCCTGGGCAATCTTCAACGTCGTTGCCGTGCTCGACGGATCGACCGAGAAGCCTGCCGGCAAGGTGTTCGTGCCGGTGAAGGCGTAATCGAGATCGCCGTCGCCGCCCGAACCGGCAAGGTTGCCGCTGAGGTTGGCGGTGTCGGGATTGACGTCGCCCGTACCACCCGGGTTGCCGCCGGGGAACGTGTCATCGTCGAGCTGCGCCGCACCCGGCGTCCGAAGCTCGGGAATCGCGTCCTCGATCGTGATCGTCAGCGTCGTCGCGGAAGTGTCGCCGTCACCGTCGGTCAGCGTGTAGGTGAACACATCGCTGACGCCGCCCGGCGAATCCTCGTTGCGCACATAGCTATAACTGCCGTCGTCGTTGATGGTCAGCACGCCATAGTGGCCCTGGACGATCCAGCCGCCCTCGGTCGCCTCGGTCGAGCCGAAGCCCGTCACATTGGTCAGCGACGCATCGTCCGCGCCAACTGTGTCATGCCCGTTGTCGCCGTCGCCTTCATCGCCGGCGCTATCGTCGGTGATGACGTTGCCCGTGACCGGGCCGAATTCACCGGCGGGGACCACGTCCGTGTCCGGGCGCGCGGTCGGGGTATCGTCGATGATGTCGATGTGGAGCGTCGCCGACACCTGGTCGCCATCATTGTCGGTCAGCGTGACGCTGAAGTCCTCGAAATCGGGCAGACCGTCGCTGTGATCGATATTGTCGGTCAGCACGTAGCTGTAAGTGTAGTTGCCACCGACAATCCCGGTGATTTCCAACGAGCCATATGCGCCGTGGACGATCAGGCCCACCGCGATCTCGTGAGGGATGCCGTCGGAACCCGCGATGGTCAGGCTGTCGATGCCGTCCGGCGAGTTGATGATGATCGTTCCGCCCGTCGCTTCGCTGGGATCGCCATTGGCGCCCGCGGCGGCCTCTTCACCGGAGCCTTCCGGCTCGCCTTCATTGCGCTCGGGAAGGCCGTGTTCGTCGACGCTGTCGACGGCGTTCACCGCGGCCGGCTGCCCATCGGGCTGGAAGAAGATTTCCGGTTCTTCGTCGATGAGGTCGAAGACTTCCTTCACCTCTGGCGGCGTGTAGCCATATTCCGTCGGCGGAATCAGGTCGCCCAGCGGCACGCCCGGATCGAGCGGAGCCACCGGAACCTCGAAGTTGCCGCCACTCGACTGGGGCGGTCCGCCCTCGGCCGGTGCGATTTCCTGGCCAACGAGCAGCGCGGCAAGGTTGGTCGCCGGGACTTCAACGCCGCCAAGGACCAGCTGCGGCACGAATACCGCGCCGTCGACGATGACCATCTGGCCGCCATCGGGCAGGTCGATGACCAGGTTGCGGCCGACGATATGCACATCGCTGAGCTCGACGCCCGGCGGAAGAATCACGACGCCGTCCGGTCCAGGTACGACCTGCTGTGCATTCGCCTTGATGACGGCCGGAGTCTTGCCGATCTCGATCGTCAGGGTCGCGGTGTCCGCGGCGCCCTGGCCGTCGGCCAGCGTGTAGGTGAAGCGGTCGACCGAATTTTCGGGCGTATTCGGCTTCGCCTGGTAGCTGTAATTGCCCTCGGCATCGATGCTGAGGCGGCCGAACTCGCCCGAAACGGCGAGCTTGCCGCCGGCGAAGCTGGAGTCTTCCCCGCCTGCGCCGGCAATGGTGGTGATATGCGCGCCGGGGCCGTAATCCGATCCGGACGGACCCGTTTGCGTGCCCTCGCCCGTGATCACATTGCCCGTCGCCGGAGCGTTCGAGCCGGCCGCAATCGCGTCGGCATCGTTGCGTGCATCAGGTTCGGAGCCCTGGACGAAAGCACCCGTGTGCGAAGCATCTTCGTACCGCATAACCACCTCTTGCCCGTTGGCGGCGCGGGTCAAACCGCGACGCGTTAATTCATTAGGCCGGGGGTCAGGTCGGTTAACCGAATTGGGTTAACGCAGTCATTAAATCCCGAGACTGCCCCCGCGCTCGTAAGGCAATAGAAACACTGCGATGTGGAATTTTCAAGCTGCGCTCGATTTAGCATAGGTTCTGGATTGCCATACTTCGATGGAGCGGAAAGAAGTTATTGGTTAACGATTTTACTTTTACGAAGTATATAGGTCGGATGATCTCACAAATACCGAATAATTACGCCTGGAGTGCTTGGGATTTGCCTGAAACGCCACAGAGGAGCAGAGCGAATAGATTCGGGCAATTCGCCAAAATTTAATTCCCGTTAAATTCATAACTTCGGTTAGCAAAGGGTTAACGGGGTCGGGATCGCGACCGAGCCGGATTCTACCGCAAAACCCGGTCGGCCTTTCGCTGTGGAAAAAAATGTGGGCGAACCGTCCCGCTTTGGGAAAAACAGGGTCTTTCGCTGCAACTGAACTTGCGACTCGACGAGAACGAATCCCCCGACTCGTGACTGACCGGCATCCCGGCTGGTGCATCCCAATCGGGTTCCCGCTAGCATCGTGCAGCGAATGAGGAGGCACCGAGCTTGAAGACTGCAATTATCGGAGGCGGTCCTGCCGGACTCTATTTCGCGATCTCGATGAAGCTCCGAGAGCCTGGCCATGACCTTCACGTTTTTGAGCGAAATCCGGAAGGCGTGACCTTCGGATGGGGCGTGGTCTTCTCCGACCAGACGGTCGAGAACCTGATGGCCAACGATCCCGCATCGGGCCGCATCATCGCCGACGAGTTCGCCCATTGGGATGACATCGACGTGCATATCCGCGGAACCTGCAACCGATCGTCCGGGCACGGATTCATCGGCATCGGGCGCAAGCGGCTGTTGGAGATATTGGCAACTCGCGCGCGCGAACTCGGGGTGGCGATTCACTATGAGACGGAATGCTCGCCCGATCTCAACGAGTGGAATGACTGGGATCTGGTCATCGCCGCGGACGGCGCCAACAGCCGGTTCCGCGAAGCCTATGCGCCCCACTTCGGAGTCGACATCCAGGAGCGGGCCAACCGGTTCGTCTGGCTGGGCACGCCCAAGACATTCGATGCCTTCACCTTCGCGTTCGAGAAGACCGATGCGGGCTGGATCTGGGCCCACGCCTACCGCTTCGCCGACGATTGCTCGACCTTCATCGTCGAATGTTCCGAGGAAACATGGCGCGGCCTGGGCTTCGACCGGATGGACCAGCCTGAGGCAATCGCCACCTGCGAGCGGCTGTTCGCCAAATATCTCGACGGCCAGCCCTTGCTCAGCAACGCAACTCATCTGCGCGGATCGGCGGCGTGGCTGAAGTTCCGGCGGATCATTTGCGACACATGGCATTACGACAAGATCATCCTGCTGGGCGACGCCGCGCACACGGCGCACTTTTCGATCGGATCGGGGACCAAGCTTGCGCTGGAAGACGCGATCAAGCTCGCCGAGGTGCTCAATCGCCCCGGCTCGGATCGCATCGCGGCGCTTGCCGAATATCAGGCAGAGCGGAACCTCGAAGTGCTCAAGCTTCAGAACAGCGCGCGCAACTCGACCGAATGGTTCGAGACGGTCGAGCGCTACCTCGACTTCGAGCCATGGCAGTTCGCCTATTCCCTGCTCACCCGCTCACAGCGCATCAGCCATGAGAATTTGCGCCTTCGCGACAAGAATTGGCTGGAGGACACCGAGGCTCGCTTCTGGCAGCGAGCCACGAACCAGCCGAAGGCCGCGCCGCCCATGTTCGCGCCATTCAAGCTGCGGGAAATGA
>CAMPIY010000132.1 GCA_946886645.1 uncultured Sphingomonas sp. | reverse complement strand
ATCGTCCAGCTGGGCGGGCAGACCCCGCTAAAGCTGGCCGAGCAGATTCAGGCGGCGGGATTCCCGATCCTCGGCACTTCGCCCGACAGCATCGATTTGGCGGAGGATCGCGAGCGGTTCGCCAAGCTGGTCGACAAACTGGGACTGAAACAGCCGTCAAACGGCCTGGCGCGGAGCCGGGACGAGGCGATCGCGGTGGCGGAGCGCATTGGGTATCCGGTGCTTCTGCGCCCTTCCTACGTTCTTGGCGGGCGCGCGATGGAGGTGGTCGACGGGCCCGAGCAGCTCGACAATTATATTGCCACCGCGGTGCAGGTGTCGGGCAATTCGCCCGTTCTGATCGACCGCTACCTCCGCGATGCGACCGAAGTCGATGTCGATGCGATCTGCGACGGCACGGACGTGGTCGTCGCCGGCGTGCTCCAGCACATCGAGGAGGCGGGGGTCCATTCGGGCGACAGTGCCTGTTCCATCCCGCCCTACAGCCTCCCCAAAGAGATCGTGACGGAGATCGAGCGGCAGACGAAGGCGCTGGCCCTGGCGCTGAACGTCAAGGGGCTGATGAACGTCCAATATGCCGTAAAGAACGGTGAGGTTTACCTGATCGAGGTCAATCCGCGCGCCAGCCGGACCGTGCCCTTCGTCGCCAAGGCGATCGGGCGTCCCGTCGCCAAGATCGCGGCGCGGGTGATGGCCGGTGAGGCGCTGTCCTCGTTCGACCCGATCGACCGCGACATCGGTCATATCGCAATCAAGGAAAGTGTTTTCCCCTTCGCGCGCTTCCCGGGGACCGATCCCGTGCTGTCACCGGAAATGAAGAGCACCGGCGAAGTCATGGGAATCGATAGCAATTTTGAAATCTCGTTCGCCAAGGCGTTGCTTGGTGCCGGGATGCGCCTGCCGGACAGCGGGACGGTGTTCGTGTCGGTCAAGGATACCGACAAGGACCACATCGTGCCGGCGGCAGCGAAAATGGTGGAACTGGGCTTCAAGCTGATCGCGACCGGCGGGACGGCTGCGCACCTGGAAGCGCAGGGGCTGCCGGTGGAGCGGGTCAACAAGGTGGCGCAGGGGCGGCCGCATATCGTCGACCGGATTGTCGATGGTGATGTGCAGATCGTCTTCAACACGACCGAGGGCTGGCAGTCGCTGAAAGACAGCCAGGCGATCCGCGAGGCGACCCTGAAGGCCAAGCTTCCCTATTTCACGACCGCTGCGGCCAGCATCGCCACCGCCAATGCAATCGAGGCGCTTCGCGGCCACCAGCTTGAAGTCCGCTCGCTCCAATCCTATTATTCCCGCTGAAACCAGGAATTTTCAGACAACCCGTTCGACGATGCGCCGCCTTCGAAAGACCGGCGCCGGGGCGGGTTTTGGCAAGGGGATAAGTGACGATGGCAAGCGACAAGGTGCCGATGCTGGCGGAAGGCTATCGCCAGATCGAGGAAGATGTGAAGCGCCTCAAGCTGGAACGTCCCGAGATCATCGACATGATCGAGGAAGCGCGCGCCCATGGCGACCTTTCGGAAAACGCCGAATATCATGCGGCGAAGGAGCGCCAGGGCCAGGTAGAGGCGATGATCGCCGAGCTGGAAGACCGGCTGACCCGCGCGCTGGTGATCGACCCGACGACGCTGAGCGGTGACAAGGTCGTGTTCGGTGCGACCGTTACCCTGCTCGACGAGGACGATAAGAAGGTGAAATACCAGCTGGTCGGCCAGACCGAAGCGGACGCCAAGGTCGGCCGGATCAGCTATAATTCGCCGCTCGGCCGCGCCCTGATCGGGCGCCAGAAGGGCGAGGAAGTGGATGTGTCGACCCCCGCCGGCGACCGTTCGTACGAGATCGCCAAGATCGAATTCATCTGATGCTCAAGCTCAGGAGCGCAACCGCGATCATCGCCATCGTCACGATAGCGGTATCGGGGTTTGCGATCCTGTCGGGGCTCGACTGGTTCATCGCGGTCGGCGGGTTCATCCCCGCACGGCTGTCGGGGATGATCGAGCTTGCCGGAGCGCTTCCGGCGTGGATCACGCCGCTGACGTCGGCCCTGCTGCATGGCAGCTGGGTGCATCTCCTCATCAACATGGTCATGCTGGCGATTGCCGGCAGCCAAGTCGAGCGGGTCGTGGGCGGTTCGGGGCTGGTCCTGGCCTATGTGCTGGGCGCGATCATCGCGGCACTGGCGCAATTCGCCTGGGACCCCTCAAGCCCAATCCCGATGGTCGGCGCCAGCGGCGCGATCAGCGCATTATTCGGCCTCTACGCCATCTTCTTCGGCCAGCCAAAGCAGGTCAGCCGCAACCAGAAGGTCAACCGCTGGATCCATGTCGCGTGGCTGCTCGCGGCCTGGGTAGTGCTGCAATGGATGAGTGCTTTACTGGCGGGCGGAGAGGGCGTCATGCTCGCCACACCCGCGCATATCGGGGGCTTTATCGCCGGTCTGCTGATGCACCGGCCGCTGCTGCTGTGGCGGTACCGGAAAGCCTAGGCGTTCGACTTGGGCCGGGAAATCCCCTCCGCATCCGGCTCCAGCAGCCGGTGGAGGTGGACGACAACATATTTCATTTCGGCATCGTCGACGCTGCGTTGCGCCGCGCCGCGCCAGGCGTCTTCCGCGGCGGCATAGCTGTCGTAGATGCCGACCAGATCGATATGATCGAGGTCGGTGAACTCCAGGCCGCGCGGATCCTTGACGCGGCCGCCGAAGACGAGGTGAAGCTTGCTCATGGGCGCGCCGCTAGCATGTCCATTTCCGGTTGGGGAGAGGGTTAGTCCTTCTTGCGGACCGCGCCGAGCGCCGCCTCGCCCGAAACCCTCGCCGCGTCGCCGAGGCCCTTGAACAGCGACTGGACCGCGCTCGTGCCGGCGTCGCGGGTGATGTTGAGCTCGGTCAGCTTCTCGCGGCCCGCTTCGCGCGCGGCCTCTGCCGCGGCCTTCGCGCCGCCGGTGATCTTTTCGCCATAGCGCCCAAGCAGCCTATCCTCGGTCCGTGTCTTGGGCAGGAACGCGGCGAGGAGCGCACCAAGCGCGAGACCTCCGCCCAGAGCAATCAAGGGTGACTGGCCGATTCCGTCGCGGGCCTTTTCGCCAGCTTCCGCAGCACGTTCCCGGGCATTGTCATAGGCCTCGATCGCCCGCTCGCGCGCGCCGTCATAAGCGTCGCTCGCCCGATCCCGCAGGGAGGGCGCGACGTCGTTGTCGGTGCTGGAGCTGTTGGTGGGCTTCGCGTTCATGCTGCGGTCTCCTTCTTGCGCGCGGGCCGCGCCGTCGCCCGTCGAGGGGTCCGCGCAGCCAGCTTCGGCCTGCTTGTCTTCTTCAACGCCGCTGTCTTGGCCTTGGGTTCATCGGATGACGTCATGGCGTCGTATAATTTGACCGCCGCGTCCTTGATCGGCTCGCGGGCGAGGAACATCGTCAGAGCGGCCACGACGCCGCCGACCGCGACGGGCCGGCTCTTCACCGCATCGACCGCATCCTCGGCAAGGTCCGCGCCCTTGATCTTGGCCTTCTCCCAGGCTTCGCTGGCCAGCGTCTTCGGCTGCAAGCGCACCTGAAGCTCGCGCGCCGTCTCGATCAGCGCGGCGCGAGTGCGGGCCACCTCGATCCGGGCGGCGGCGATCTTGGGGCTTTCGCTCACTGGCGAGTCTCCCAAAGCTTTTTCGCCCAAAGACCGAGAAGCGCGGCGATGCCCAGCGTTACGAGGGTCGCGATCAGGCCGCCGGCGAGAGGACCCACCAACGTCGCCAGCGCAAGCGCGATGGTGATTGCAAGGACGGTCGCGGCCGCCTGGAGGAACAGGAGGGCCGCGAAGCCGACCATGATCGGCTTCTTCGCGCTGTCCGCCTTGGCCTCGGCTGTCGCCTTGGCCAGGCCGAGCTCGGCCTTGGCATAAGCCTTGCCTTCGTCGATCAGCTTGCTGAACAGCTCGCCGACCGGCTTTTCTTCCTCGTCGATACCCCCGCGATCCATCGGCTAGCTCTTGTCGCGCTTGCCCTGGTCGAGGCCGGATTTCACCAGCCGGACCAATGCAAATCCGACGATGGCCGCGCCTGCCAGCGCCACGCCCGGGCTCTTGCGGACGAATTCACGGGTGTCGTCGATCAGCTCGTCAGGATCCTTGGCGGATACCTTGTTGGCGGCTTCCTCGATCGCGCTGGCGGCCTTGCGGGCATAATCGCCATATTCGCTGCCGAGCCGCTCATCGAGGCCCGCGGCGGTATCCCCGACCAGCTTGGATACGTTGGCCAGCGCCTCGCCCGAACGTTCGAGCCCCTGGCCGACGAAGCCGCGGGCCTTCTCGGCGGCCTGGCCGGACAGCTTCTCGCTGCCGGTCTTGAGCTTGTCGATCGCCCGATCTTTGGCTGTGGCGTCGCGGGCAGTCGGTTCACTCACGATCAGGGCCTCCTCATTTTCGGTCACGGTCGCGCCCGCAATCACCTTGTCGGTGCCTTCGGGTAGTTCATTATCCTGGTCGGCCATCGCTCTCGTCTCCTTCTTGACTCGATAACCCGGCGACCGGGCCATCGTTCCGGCGACACAAGCAAAGTTGCACGCTTTGGCGCGCGCCGTATAGGGGCCGCATCGAACATCCAGCCCGTTTCATCGAAAAAGGGACATTCATGACCGCGATCGTCGACATACACGCCCGCCAGATCCTCGATAGCAGAGGCAATCCGACGGTCGAGGTGGACGTGACGCTGGAAGACGGGTCGATGGGCCGTGCCGCGGTTCCGTCGGGCGCCTCGACCGGCGCGCATGAAGCCGTGGAGAAGCGCGACGGCGACAAGTCGCGCTGGGGCGGGAAGGGTGTCACCGAGGCGGTGCGCGCGGTCAACGGGCCGATTGCCGACGCCATCCTGGGCTATGACGCGGAGGACCAGGCCGAGATCGACGCGGCGATGATCGATCTCGACGGGACGGACAATAAGGGGAAGCTTGGGGCGAACGCGATCCTGGGCGTCAGCCTGGCGACGGCGCGAGCCGCGGCTGAGGCGCGTGGATTGCCGCTCTACCGCTATGTCGGCGGTGTCGGCGCGACGACCCTGCCGGTGCCGATGATGAACATCCTGAACGGCGGCGCCCATGCCGACAATCCGATCGACTTCCAGGAATTCATGGTCATGCCGGTCGGTGCG
>CAMPIY010000131.1 GCA_946886645.1 uncultured Sphingomonas sp. | reverse complement strand
TGACTCGCGACGAAGCGATCGCACAGGCGCGCAAGTCGCCGCCCGGCCTGGTGCTTGCCGACATCCAGCTGGCGGACGACAGTTCGGGCATCGACGCGGTGAAGGACATCCTCGCGGAGTTTTCGGTGCCGGTGATTTTCATCACGGCCTTCCCCGAGCGGCTGCTCACCGGCACGCGGCCGGAACCGACCTTCCTCATCACCAAGCCGTTCCAGCGTTCGACGGTGAAGGCGGCGATCAGCCAGGCGCTTTTCTTCGACGCGGCGACCGTCCCGGCCGCCTGAGAGGGAACAGGGTTCCATCCTGCGACGTTAGCGTTTCGAAAGCCACTTCCATGATGGGGGAACCATGACTGACGGAACGCCAGAACATTTGACCACGACCGAAGCGCGCGCCGGGGCGACCCCCCATGTCACCCGCGTAGTCCTCGGCGTCGGCCTGTTGCTGGTCGTCGCAATCTTCGCGCTGATATTGTTCGTTGCGCGCTGAAACCCTACATCCATGACCAGTGAAGATTATCCAGATGGAGCCGCGGCGCGTCCTGCCGTGAGCCAAACGGGGCGGGGTCCAGTGAGCGACGACCACGAACAAGAAGCCGATACCGCGCCGCGCCCGGAGCCGGTTCCGCTACCCGACGACGAGTTCAAGGATCAGCTGGCGCAAGTCATTCCGCACCTGCGTGCGTTCGGACGGTCTTTGTCGGGCAGCCGCGATCTCGCCGACGATTTGGTGCAGGAAACGCTGCTCAAGGCCTGGGCGGCGCGCAAGCGCTTCCAGGCGGGCACCAACATGCGCGCCTGGACCTTCATCATCCTTCGCAACCTGTTCCTCAGCCAGATGCGCCGTGCGCGGTTCAAGGGCGAGTGGGACGACGTCACCGCCGCGAAAATCCTCGCAGCGCCGGCCAGCCAGGACCGGCACGTCGAGCTGGGCGACATGCAGCGGGCGCTGATGCACCTGCCGCAGCCGCAGCGCGAGGCGCTGATTCTCGTCGGCGCGGGCGGGTTCGCTTATGAGGAAGCTGCCGAAATCTGCGGCTGCGCGGTCGGGACGATCAAAAGCCGGGTCGCGCGCGGGCGGGTCGCTCTGGAGGCGTTGCTGTCGGGCGGCAAGCTTCCTTCGCGCCGGCAGCACAAGACCGATCCCGACAAGTCGGCGCTTCAGGAAATCATGGGCGAAGTCGACGAGCTTAGCCGCGACCGCGGCTGATCAGCAGAGCTTGCGAAGAAGTTCCTCGAACTCGCGCGTGCGATCGTCCTGCGGCGTCGCATAAGCGCGGCGAAGCGCGGCCGAAAGGCCTGCTTGCGCAGGGGGAAGATCGCTCCAGGCGACTAGGCGCTTCATGGTATCTTCCGTCCTCGCCGGGGTGGGACGTTCAAAATTCATTGCGATGTAAAATGCTTGAGACCGGAACTGGTTTCGCAATTCGCCGAAATCGGCCAAGAGCGTTGCATGGAGGCGACAGTGGGAACCGGTGCGCGAGAGGCAGCGATCGACCGCGCACGCGCCCATTCGCCTTTCCTGCGCGTCGCGATCGAACAATTTCCGGGAATAGCTGGCGGTTTTGCGCAGGATGGCGGCGATGCGGCGGTTGCGGATGCCCTGGCGCTTTCCGGCGACACCGCGGGTCAAGGGCTTCGCCGCCGCCGCCACGCGTTGGCGCTGGCGGTCGCACTGGCCGACCTGAGCGGCGAGCAGCCGCTCGAATGGGTCACCCGGACCCTGTCCGATTTCGCCGACGCCGCAATGGACGAAGCGCTGGTGGCGGCCATGGCCGAGCGTGTTCCGGACGAGGAGCCGCGCGGGCTAGCCGTCCTGGCCCTGGGCAAGCTTGGCAGCCGCGAGCTCAATTATTCCTCGGACGTCGACCTGGTCCTCCTGTTCGATCCGGAGACACTTCCCCGCCGCCCGCGCGACGATCCCGGGGAGGCGGCGGTGCGGTACGGCCGCCGCTTCGTCGAGCTGATGCAGCAGCGGACGGAAGACGGCTATGTCGCCCGGGTGGACCTGCGCCTGCGGCCCGCGCCCGAGGTCACCCCCATCGTCCTGCCGGTCGGGGCAGCAATCAGCTATTACGAAAGCTCGGCGCTGCCGTGGGAGCGCGCCGCCTTCATCCGCGCCCGTGCCGCCGCCGGCGACCGCAAGCTCGGCCAATTCTTCCTCGACGAAATCCGGCCGTTCATCTGGCGGCGCGCGGTCGATTTCGGGGCGATCGAGGAAATCCGGGACATCTCGCTCCGCATCCGCGACCATTATGCGCAAAGCCAGGCATTCGGTCCCGGCTACGACCTGAAGCGCGGGCGGGGAGGAATCCGCGAGGCGGAGTTCTTCACCCAGGTGGTCCAGCTGATCCATGGCGGGCGCGAGCCCGAGCTTCGCGCCCCGGCGACGCTGGACGCATTGGCGGCACTGTCGCGGCATGGTCATCTTGAACCGCATCTCACAGACGCGATCGGCAATGCTTACCGCGCCCTTCGGACGGCCGAGCACCGAATCCAGATGATCGACGACCGCCAGGAACACCGCCTGCCGGTCGGGTCAGCGCTCGAGCAGGTTGCGATGCTCGACGGCCGGGAAAGCGGTGCGGATATGCTGGCGGAGCTCGCACCTCACGTCGAAGCCGTTGGCCAACAGTTCGACGGGCTCATTTCGGAGCGTGAAGAGCGGTTGTCGAACGATCCCGACATCCTGCGGAACGAGCTTGCCGCGATGGGCTTCGAGGATGTCGAGGAAGCGTCGCGGCGGATCGGCGACTGGCGCTCCGGCCGGGCACGTTCGCTTCGGTCGCCAGCGGCGCGCGCGGCGTTCGAAACCATGTTGCCGACGCTGATGCGGGCTGTGGCGGCGGGCCCCGATCCGCTTCGGGCGCTCAACCGCTTCAGCGACGTGGTCGACAAATTGTCGAGCGGGGTCAATCTCTACCGGCTGCTTGGCGCGCGGCCCCAACTCGCGGATTTGCTCGCGCTAATCCTGGCCCACGCCCCGCCATTGGCCGAGCAACTGGGTCGGCGGCCGACCCTGCTCGACGGCCTGATCGACGAATCCAGTTTCGGCCTTCCGCCAGATGCCGAAACGCTTGCGGCGAGATTCCTCGGTGCGGTCGAGGGCGAACCGTTCGACATTGCGCTCGACCGCATCCGCCGGATGGTCGGCGAGCGCCGCTTCGCGCTCGGCGTCCAATTGCTTGCCGCGCACCGCGATCCGATCGTCATCGCCGAAGGCTATAGCGACCTGGCCGAAGCCGCGATCGTCGCCCTTGCCGATGGCGTGCAACGCGAATTCTCGCGGTCGCACGGCGAAGTTCCGGGAGGCGATCTGATCATTCTCGGGCTGGGCCGGCTCGGCGGGCGGGCGCTGACCCATGCCAGCGACCTCGACCTCATCTATCTGTTCAACGCGCCGGCTGGAGCGCAGTCGACCGGCGCGAAGCCGCTTCCCGCGACCGATTATTACAATCGGCTGGCGAGCAGGATCGGTGCGGCCCTGGGCACGCCGACCGCCGCCGGGCCGCTCTACGATATCGATACCCGCCTCCGGCCGCAGGGCGCCCAGGGGATGCTGGCGGTCAGCCTGGAAGCATTCGAAAACTACCAGCGGCACGATGCCTGGACCTGGGAGCATATGGCGCTGTGCCGGGCGCGGCCGCTGACCGGATCGCCGGATGCGCGGGCAAAAGCGCGGAAGCTGATCTGCGAAATCCTCCGGTCGACCGCCGGCAGCGCGAAGATCCGCGCCGACGCCGCGGCGATGCGGGAAGAAATGACGCGCCATAAACCGCCGGCCGGACCGCTCGACATCAAGCTGGGCAAAGGCGGGCTGGTCGACCTGGAATTCACCGTTCACGCGCTCCAGCTTACGCACCGTAGCGGGCTCGACCCGCGGCTGGAAGTGGCGATCGCCGCGCTGGTCGAGGCCGGGCTGATCGACGAACAGGCCGATCCCGATCTTCGGTTGCTCAGCCGGATGCTGGTCGTGTTGCGGCTGGTCGGAACGCAGGCGATGGAGCCCGCGGAGGAATCGCGCGAACTGGTTGCCACCCTGTGCGGCTATGACGATTGGCCGTCGCTGCTTGCCGCGGTCGACGCGGCGCGGCAGAGGATTGCGGCGCGTTGGGCGCAGGTGAAGGAGGATGGCGAATGATCGGCGAAGGCGACAAGGTTCCGGCACTCAAGACGAAGCTGAGCGACGGAACGGACCTCGACCTGTCCTCGCCGGGCCAGCCGCTGGTCCTTTATTTCTATCCCAAGGACGACACGTCGGGCTGCACGAAGGAGGCGCAGGACTTCACCGAGCTCGCCGGTGATTTCGCCAAGGCGGGTGCGAAGGTCGTCGGCCTGTCGCGCGATCCGATGAAGAAGCACGATAAATTTATCGCCAAATATGACCTGAAGGTGCCGCTGGCCTCGGACGAGGACGGCGCGATCAGCGACGCGTTCGGGACCTGGGTCGAAAAGTCGATGTACGGCCGCAAATATATGGGGATGGAGCGCTCGACCTTCCTGATCGGGAAGGACGGCCGGGTCGCGAAGGCATGGCGCAAGGTCAAGGTCCCCGGTCACGCGGCCGAAGTTTTGAAGGCAGTGACCGGCCAATGATCGAGCTGCTGGGTGCCGAGCGCTTCAATGTCGTGCCGCACGCGGTCGCGCTCCTCATCGCCTATCTGCTGGCCCTGCCGATCGGCTGGAATCGTGAAAAGGCCGAGCGTAGCGCGGGACTCCGAACCTTCCCGCTGGTCGCGGTCGCAAGCTGCGGCTTTGTCCAGGCAGCCGAATCCCTGACGGCGGACTCACCCGAGGCGATGGCGCGCATCATCGAAGGGCTAATCACCGGAATGGGGTTCATCGGCGGCGGCGCCATCCTTCATATGAAGAACAGCGTGAAAGGCACCGCGACGGCGGCCAGTCTTTGGGTGACCGGCGCGATCGGCGTTTCTGTCGGACTGGGCACCCTCGATGTCGCGGTGATGCTTGCCGTCGCTACCTTCGCCACGCTGTGGTTTCTCTCGCCGTTCAAGCCGTCCAACCGCGATGATGAGGAAGCGGAGCGCTAGAGTCGCGCTTTCCTCAATAAGAAAGGGGCCGGCGAGCACCGGCCCCTTTCCATTTCATGACTAACCAATCCTCTAACCGCGTTCCGGCTCCGGCGG
>CAMPIY010000130.1 GCA_946886645.1 uncultured Sphingomonas sp. | reverse complement strand
GGTCGCGGTCGCCGATCACCGGATAGTCGACCTTGTTGCCCGACACTTCCTCGATGTCCGGTAGCCAGCGCGCATTGTCCTCGGACGTGTCGACGCTGAGGCCGATGATCTTGGTGTTGCGTTTAGCGAAGTCGTCCTTGAGGCCGGCCATGTAGCCGAGTTCCGTGGTGCAGACCGGCGTGAACGCCTTGGGGTGAGAGAAGAGGATGGCCCAGCTGTCGCCGATCCAGTCGTGGAAATTAATCGTTCCTTGCGTGGTCTCCGCGGTGAAATCCGGGGCCACGCTGCCGATTGAAAGCGTCATTCTTTCCTCCTTGGATATTTACTGAACCTGGTCGGCGACGGGCTCGAATGCCGGCTCGACCTCTAATGGATGTTCCAGCCATTCCGGTGGTTGAAGGCCCTTGGAGCGCAGGAATTGCGGGTTGAACAGCCGCGACTGGTACCGGGTCGCGGGATCGCACAACATTGTGACAATCGTCTTGCCGGGGCCGAGCTCGCGCGCGAGGCGGATCGCTCCGGCGACATTGACGCCGGAGGACAGGCCGAGGGCCAATCCTTCCTCTTTCAGGAGCTGCTGCGATACCGTCAGGCTTTCCGCATCGGGGATGAAATAGCTGTGGGTGGGCGTGAAGCCTTTGAGGTTCGCGGTAATGCGGCCCTGGCCGATGCCTTCGGTGATCGAGCTTCCCTCGGCCTTCAACTCGCCGGTCGTGTAATAACTGTAGAGTGCCGCTCCGGGGACGTCGGCAAGGGCGATGGCGATGTTCGGATTGCGGTCGCGAAGCGCCTCCGCAACCCCTGCCAGCGTGCCGCCGGTACCGACCGCGCTGACGAAGCCGTCGACCCTGCCCTCGGTCTGCTCCCAGATTTCCGGGCCGGTGGTGCGGACGTGGATATGGCGGTTGGCGACATTGTCGAACTGGTTGGCCCAGATCGCGCCTTCGGGATGCTCGCGCGCCAGCCGCTCGGCGGTCCGTCCGCCGACCTTCACATAATTGTTGGGGTTCTTGTACGGGACCGCAGGGACTTCCAGCAGGGTCGCGCCGAGCATCCGGAGGGTGTCCTTCTTCTCTTGGCTCTGCGTCTCGGGGATGACGATCACGGTCTTCATGCCTAGCGCATTGGCAACGATCGCAAGGCCGATACCGGTATTGCCGGCGGTCCCGTCGACAATCAGCCCGCCCGGCCGAAGCTGTCCCTTGCCGATCGCCTCGGTGATGATTCCCAAGGCCGCGCGGTCTTTCACCGAGGCGCCGGGGTTCATGAATTCGGCCTTGCCCAGGATGGTGCAGCCGGTCTCCTCCGACGCGCGGCGAAGCTTGATCAGCGGCGTATTGCCGATGGCGGCAAGAACGGACTCGCGTGTGTCCATCCGACCTAACTAGGCACGCGTAGCGCCGAGGAAAAGGGTCAGCCCAGCCGCCGGTAGCGGAATTGGTGCGGAACGCGGCCCTGCCGCCGGGCCTTGGCGGCGTAGCGGGTTTCGGGCCAGCCGGAGGGGTATTCGAGCCATTCGCCGGGTTTCGTATTGACCCATTCGAACTGGCCGGTGTGGCGCTGCATGATCATCAGCAGCCAGTCGAGATAGGTCGGATCGTCGGTCGCCACCCGGAATTCCCCGCCGGGCTTCATCTTGGCGGCGATCAGGTCGACCGGCCCGTCGTTCATCATCCGCCGCTTGGCGTGGCGCGCCTTGGGCCAGGGGTCGGGATGAAGAAGGTAAACCATCAGCAGTGACTGGTCGGGCAGGCGGCGGAGTACGTCGAGGCCATCGCCCATCCACAGCCGGACATTGGCCAGCCTCTGGTCGCGGATATGGGTCAGTGCCTGCGCGACGCCGTTGACGAACGGCTCGCAGCCGATGAAGCCATGATCGGGCAGCAGGTCGGCACGGTAAGCAAGATGCTCACCGCCGCCGAAGCCAATCTCCAGGTGCAGCGGCTGATCCTCTCCGAACAGCCGCTCCGACGTAATCTCGCCATCGGCCGGAACCGCGATGGCCGGCAGCAGCGTATCGACCAGCTCGGCCTGCCCCTTGCGCAGCTTGTGCCCGCTCGACCTGCCGTACAGCCGGTTGAGTGTCGTCGGATCGCCGGATTTGTGCGCGGTCATGGGAGGCGCGCCTAGGTCAGCGGGGGAGGAATGTTAAGTCCTCACATTGGTGATGGCCGCGACTGCCGTTATGTTCCGCCTGCGCAACAAGCAGGGAGAGGATCATGCGCTCGGGAGGGATCAACTGGCTAGCCGTCATCGTCGCGGCAATCGCCATTTACGCCGTTGGCTTCGTCATCTTCGGCGTCCTGGTGCCGGCAGACACCTGGATGGCCTGGGAAGGGACGACCGCCGAGGAGATCGCGGCCGTCGGTGATAGCCGGATGCCGTTCGGCGTCGTCATGCCGCTGCTAACCGCGATCTTCATGGCCGTCATCTTCAAATGGGCGCAGATCGCCGGGGCATCGAACGGCGCGAAATGGGGAGCTGTCATCGCCTTGGCGTCGGCCGTTCCGGCCACCATGTACGGCTGGGTCTACGGCACCGGGGCGGTCGAGGTGACGATGGTCGATGTCGGCCACCTGCTGCTTGGCCACGTCGTCGCCGGAGCGATACTGGGCGGCTGGAAATAGGTTTTATCGGCCAGGCAGCCGGGCGGATCCCTGGCTCCTTCGGTTGAATTAGGTTGCTCCACGACCTAGTGGGACAACTCCCCCCGAAGGAACCGTAGATGTCCGCAACCCCCACTGGCGCGATGCCCTCGCGCCATTTGTCCGACCATAGCGCCGACCGGCGGATGCTGATGCTGGCGGCGGCCGCGATCGTGGTCGGAACAGGTGGAGCGTTCGGCGCGTGGCTGCTCCTCAAGCTAATCGCGCTTGCAACGAACCTATTCTGGTTCGGGAGCCTCTCTTTCGAGGCTCGCCAGATCACGGACAGCCAGGTCGGGCTCGCGGTAGTGCTGATCCCGGTCGTCGGCGGCCTTTTGATCGGGCTGATGGCGCGCTTCGGATCCGACAAGATTCGCGGCCACGGGATTCCGGAAGCGATCGAAGCCATTCTCTACGGCGAGAGCAAGCTGTCGCCCAAGGTCGCGCTGTTGAAGCCGATATCGTCGGCCATCTCGATCGGGAGCGGTGGGCCGTTCGGCGCGGAAGGGCCGATCATCATGACCGGCGGCGCGATTGGCTCGCTGTTCGCGCAGCAGTTTCACCTGAGCGCAGCGGAGCGAAAGACTTTGCTCGTCGCGGGCGCCGCGGCCGGCATGACGGCGATCTTCGGAACGCCGCTCGCCGCGATCCTGCTGGCGGTCGAGGTGCTGCTGTTCGAATGGAAGCCGCGCAGCCTGGTGCCGGTGATGATCGGCGTGCTGGTCGCGCTTGCCTGGAGACCTGCGCTGATCGGCAGCGGGCCGATGTTCCCTTTCGAGGCAGCTACCCCCGGCGGCTGGCAGGTGGCGGCGTTCGCGGTGGCGCTGGGCCTGTTGGTCGGCCTTGAGTCCGCTGTCCTGTCAAACCTGCTCTACCGGATCGAGGACCTGTTCCACCGGCTGCCGATCCACTGGATGTGGTGGCCAGCGGCGGGCGCGGTCGTCGTTGGCCTTGGCGGCCTGATCGACGCCCATGTGCTGGGCGCGGGATATGGAAATATTCAGGCATTGCTCGACGGCTCGCTGGCGATCCGGGTCGTGGTCGCGCTGGTCGTCGTGAAGGCGATCGTCTGGCTGGTCGCATTGGGATCAGGCACGTCGGGGGGCGTGCTGGCGCCCTTGCTGATCCTCGGCGGCGCGCTCGGCTATCTCGCCGGGACGATGCTGCCCGGGGCGCCGGGTTTCTGGGCGCTGCTGGGCATGGCGGCGATCATGAGCGGGGCGATGCGGGCGCCGCTGACCGGCGCGCTGTTCGCGGTGGAGCTAACCGGCCATTTCGATGCGCTGCCGCTCACCGTCGCGGCGTCGGCGGGTGCATTCGCGGTCAGCGTGCTGGTGATGCGCCGCTCGATCCTGACGGAGAAGATCGCCCGGCGCGGCCGCCATGTGTTGCAGGAATATACGGTCGATCCGCTCGACTTCTTGCAGGCGCGACAGATCATGACCGCCAACCCCGCGACCTTCCCGGGCACCCAGTCGATCGGGGAGACAATGACGTTCTTCGAAAGTCCCGACGCGCACCGCAGCTATCCGGTGGTTGACGGCGCGGGGAAGCTGCTTGGCTTTGCGTCGCGATCCGACGCGCTTCGCTGGCAGGTCGAGGAGCCGGACCCGGCCCAGCCGCTGGCCGAGGCCCTGTCCGACGCCTCGCAACCCTTCGCCTATCCCGACACTCCGATCGGCGAGGTTGCCGACCTGATGGTCGAGGCTGGCATCGGCCGAATTCCGATCGTCGATCCGGATAGCGGAAAGGTCGTTGGAATCCTCTCCCGTCACGACCTGTTGAAGGCCCGAAGCGCCCGCCGCCAGAGCGAGGTCGAACGGAGCAGCGCCTAGCTAGGCCAGCGCCGCCTTCAGTTCGTCGACGAGGTCTGTCTTTTCCCACGGGAAGAGATCGCCGTCCGGCTTGCGGCCGAAGTGGCCGTAGGCGGCGGTCTTCGCGTAGATCGGCTTGTTGAGGCCCAGCGCGGTGCGAATGCCGCGCGGGGTCAGGCCGCCGCACACGTCGAGCGTGCGGATCGCCGATTCCAGCCGGTCGTCGGCGACCGTGCCGGTGCCGTGCGTGTCGACATAGAGCGACAGCGGTTCGGAAACGCCGATCGCATAGGCGAGCTGGATGGTGCAGCGCTTGGCAAGGCCAGCCGCGACGATGTTCTTGGCGAGGTAGCGGGCGGCATAGGCGGCCGAGCGGTCGACCTTGGTCGGGTCCTTGCCGCTGAACGCGCCGCCGCCGTGCGGGGCCGCGCCGCCATAGGTGTCGACGATGATCTTGCGTCCGGTAAGGCCTGCGTCGCCGTCCGGCCCGCCGATCTCGAAGCTGCCGGTCGGGTTGATGTGATAGACGGTTTCTCCGTCGAGCAGTTCGGCGGGGAGGACATCGGCCACGACCTGCTTCACATAATGGTGAAGCTCGGCCTCCTTGTCGCCCTCGTCATAGCCCTTGCCGTGCTGGGTCGAGACGACGATCGCGGTCGCCTTGACCGGCTTGCCGTTTTCGAAGCGCAGCGTGACCTGGCTCTTCGCGTCGGGCTCCAGGAAGGGCGCGGTGCCGGCGTGGCGGTCGGCGGCCATCCGCTCCAGGATCTTGTGGCTGTAATAGAG
>CAMPIY010000129.1 GCA_946886645.1 uncultured Sphingomonas sp. | reverse complement strand
AGCGCGGGACCAAGAGCATCGACATGATGCTCTATTTCCTGCTGTTCAACATCGCGCCGACGGTGATCGAGCTCACCGCGATCTGCATCATCTTCTATTTGAAGTTCGGGCCCGGCCTGGTCGCCGCGACGCTGGTCATGGTCGCGGCGTACATCATTTTCACTCGCAAGGTGACCGACTGGCGCACGCATCTTCAGCGCGAGATGAACGAGGTCGATAACAAGGCGATCGGCCGGGCGGTCGACAGTCTGCTCAATTACGAAACCGTCAAATATTTCGGGGCCGAGGAACGCGAGGCGAGGCGCTACGACGAGGCCATCGCGGGGTTCACGCGGGCCGCGGTTCGCAACGAGACGAGCCTTGCCTGGCTGAACATCGGCCAGAGCCTCATCACAAATCTGATGATGGCGGGGGCTATGGCCTTCACCGTCTGGGGCTGGAGCCAGGGACGGTTCACGCCGGGCGATGTGGTGCTGGTCAATTCGCTGCTGATGCAGCTGTTTCGGCCTTTGGATATGCTCGGCTGGGTCTATCGGTCGATCCGCCAGGGCCTGATCGATATGGAAGCGATGTTCGAGCTGACCGACACGGCGGCGGAGATCGTCGACACGCCGGGCGCGAAGCCTTTGGCCGTTACCGAAGGCCATGTGCGGTTCGAAGATGTGGCGTTCGGATACGAGCCCGAGCGGATCATCCTCAAAGGCGTGACGCTCGACGTTCCGGCGGGGACCAGCCTTGCGGTTGTCGGCCCATCGGGGGCGGGCAAGTCGACGCTCGCCCGATTGCTCTACCGTTTCTACGATCCGACGAGCGGGCGCATCACCATCGACGGTCAGGACATCGCCATGGTCCAGCAAAGCTCGCTCCGAGCCGCGATCGGAATAGTCCCGCAGGACACGGTGCTGTTCAACGACACGATCGGTTACAACATCGCCTATGGCCGCGAAGGCGCGACCGAGGCGGATGTGGAAGGCGCGGCGAAGGGAGCGGCCATCGACGGGTTCATCGCCGCGCTTCCGCAGGGCTATGAGTCGATGGTCGGCGAGCGCGGGCTGAAGCTGTCGGGCGGGGAAAAGCAGCGGGTCGCCATCGCTCGAACCCTGCTGAAAGACCCGCCGATCCTGATCCTTGATGAAGCGACCAGCGCGCTCGACAGCCGGACCGAGGAGGCGATCCAGGCGACGCTGAACGCCGCCGCGCGAGGACGCACGACCATCATCATAGCCCATAGGCTGTCGACCATCGTTGGAGCGGACCAGATCATTGTGCTCGATGCGGGGCGGGTCGCCGAACAGGGGACGCATTCCGAGCTGCTCGCCAAGGGTGGCCTCTACGCCGAGCTGTGGGCACGGCAGGCAGCGGAGCGGGAGCTGGAAGAGGCCGAGTGAGCGTCCAAGCTCGTCATTGCGAGCGAAGCGAAGCAATCCAGAATCGAGCAAATGGATTGCGTCGTCGCTTCGCTCCTCGCAATGACGGGTAATGGTGTCTTCGCGTAACCTCCTCCACGACCGTTTCGGCTTTTCGCATTTTCGCGGTGTTCAAAAGCAGGTGGTCGAGCGCGCCGTTGCTGGACAACATACACTGGCGGTGATGCCGACAGGGGCGGGCAAGTCGCTTTGCTACCAGCTTCCGGCACTGTCGCGGCGCGGCACCGGTATCGTCATTTCGCCGCTGATCGCGCTGATGCATGACCAAGTGCGGAGCGCCGAAGGGTTCGGCATCCGGGCGGCCGCGCTGACCAGTGTCAGCGAGGATCCGCGCGCGATCCGCGATGCGCTTCGGGAGGGTCAGCTCGACCTTCTCTATGTCGCGCCTGAGCGGGCGACGACCGAGGGGTTTGCGCGGCTTCTGCAGGAAGCGGACATCGCGCTGTTCGCGATCGACGAGGCCCATTGCGTTTCGGAATGGGGCCATGATTTCCGGCCCGATTATCGCCTGCTCCTGCCGCTGCTCGACCAGCATCGCGAGGTGCCGCGGCTGGCGCTGACGGCGACGGCGGACAGGCGAACCCGCGATGACATCCTCGTCCAGCTCGGCATAACCGAGGACGGACTGATCGTCGCCGGGTTCGACCGGCCAAACATCCGCTACCACGTCCGCCCGCGCGAAGGCTCGGCCAAGCAGGTGAAGCAACTGATGGCGGCCCAGCCCGGCCCCGGCATCGTCTATTGCGCCAGCCGCAACGCGACGGAGAAGCTCGCTGAGCAACTCGACACGGGCGAACGCCGAGTCCTTCCCTATCACGCGGGTCTTGAGCCGCAGGTCCGGCAACGCAACCAGGCCGCGTTCGTCCAATCCGAAGAAATGGTGATGGCGGCGACGGTCGCGTTCGGGATGGGGATCGACAAGCCCGATGTGCGCTTCGTCGCCCATGCCGCCATCCCCAAGTCGATCGAGGCCTTCTACCAGGAAACGGGGCGCGCAGGACGCGACGGCGACCCGGCGGAGGCCTGGCTGTTCTGGGGCGCGGAGGATTTCGCGCGCGCGCGGCGGCGCATCGAGACCGAGGTCGAGCCTGACCGACGGCCGCAGGAACGCGAACGGCTGAATACGCTCGCCGCCTTCGTCGAGGCCGCGACCTGCCGCCGCGCCATCCTGCTTCGCCATTTCGGCGAGGACCCGCCCGAGCAATGCGGCAATTGCGACAATTGCCTGGAGCCGCCCGCGACGATTGATGTGACGACGGTCGCTCAAAAGCTGCTCAGCGCGGCTTTCCGGACCGAAATGCGGTTCGGCGTCGCCCACCTCGCTGCGGTGCTGGGCGGCGACGACAATGAGAAGGTGCGCCAGTTCGGCCATCACCGACTGTCGGTGTTCGGAATCATGGAGGCCGAGGAGTTGGCACTGGTGCGGCCGGTCGCGCGCTCGCTGCTCGCCCGCGATGCGCTGAGGGCCGACGAATATGGCGGGCTGAGTTTCGGCCCGGGCGCCAAGCCGATCCTGAAGGGCGAGCAAGAGCTTCTGATCGCCGTTCCGCCCAAGCGCCAACGCCAGTCGCGGCGGGGCAAAACCGACTATCCGCACGATCCCTTGTTCGAGGCCCTGCGCGCCTGGCGGCGCGAGCGGGCGAAGGAACAGAATGTGCCGCCCTACGTCATCTTCCACGATTCGACGCTCCGCGACGTGGCGGCGGCGAAACCGTCTTCACTCTCCGCGCTTTCGCGGATCGAAGGGATCGGCGATACAAAGCTTCAGCGCCATGGCGAGTCGCTGCTGGACGCGCTGGCCACGGCGATGGAGAGGGACGATGCAACGGCAGCTTGACGAGAAGACACTGGTCGACGGCCAGATCGCCCCGGGCGACGTTGCAACGCTGAAGGCGTTGGGCGTGACGCTGATCGTCAACAACCGGCCCGACGGCGAGGATGCCAACCAGCCGACCAGCGACGAAATCGAAGCCGCGGCCAAGGAACATGGTCTCGACTATCGGCACGTGCCGATCGCGCGCGGGCTCGGCCCGTCCGACATTGAGGCGATGCGCGAGGCGATGCATTCGGTCGGCGAAGGCAAGCTGTTCGCCTTCTGCCGCTCGGGCAATCGTTCGACCCTCGCCTGGGCGGTAGCAAAGAGCGAGGACGGCGCATCGAGCGAGGAGCTTCATCGCCAGGCGAACGAAGCCGGGTTCGATTTGGGACCGATCGCCCATCTGCTTCGCGACTAGTCTGCGAGGATCGCCCGGGCGTCATCGAGATCTTCCTCGAGCACCATCAGCCTGACCCAGATCAGCCCGCCGCCGCCGAAGAAACTATTTGCCTCGGCATCGAGGATGACCGCTTCGATCCCTTCAGCACCCAGCGCAAGTCGGGCAAGCTCGGCGTCCACCCGGGTCGGATAGCGGCCAAGCTCGGCCAGGTTCATGTCGCCGTGCCGCCAACGGTCAGTCCGTCGATCAGCAGGGTCGGCTGCCCCACCCCGGCCGGAACCGACTGGCCGCCCTTGCCGCAGATGCCGACGCCTTCGTCGAGCGCCATGTCGTTGCCGATGCCCTTGACCCGGGTCAGAACGCTGGGGCCGTCGCCGATCAGCGTCGCGCCCTTGATCGGCGCGCCGATCTTCCCGCCCTCGATCCGATAGGCCTCGGTGCAGGAGAAGACGAACTTTCCGCTGGTGATGTCGACCTGGCCGCCGCCGAAGCTCTTGGCATAAATGCCGTTGGGGACGCGGGTGATCAGCTCGGCCGGATCGTCCGTTCCGCCGAGCATGAAGGTGTTGGTCATGCGCGGCATCGGGGCATGGGCGAAGCTCTCGCGGCGGCCGTTGCCCGTCGGTTCCATCCCCATCAGCCGGGCGTTGAGCCTGTCCTGCAGATAGCCCTTCAGGATGCCATCCTCGATCAGAACGGTGCGGCCGGTCGGAGTTCCCTCATCATCGATGCTGAGCGAGCCGCGGCGGTTCTCGATCGCGCCTTCGTCGATCACGGTGACGCCGGGCGCCGCGACGCGCTCGCCGATGCGGCCGGAGAAAGCCGAGGTTCCCTTGCGGTTGAAATCGCCTTCCAGGCCGTGGCCGACTGCCTCATGGAGCAGGACGCCGCACCAACCGGGACCGAGCACGACCGGCATTTCGCCCGCAGGTGCGGGCACGCTTTCCAGGTTTACGAGTGCCTGGGCCAGCGCCGTGTCGATCGCCCGGTTCCAGGTCGCCGGATCGAACAGCTGATCGTAGAGATAGCGGCCGCCGATGCCGAACGATCCGGTCTCGCGCCGGTCGCCCTGCTTGGCGACGATCGAGACGTTGAGCCGGACGAGCGGGCGGACGTCGGTCGCAACGAAACCGTCGGCGCGGACGATCTCGACTACCGACCAGCTGCCGGACAGCGCGACGCTGACCTGCGCAACGCGGGGGTCGCGGGCGCGCGCGGCAGCGTCGACCGCCTGGCACAGCTCGACCTTCTTCGCGAAGGGAAGCGCGGCGAGCGGATCGTCGGACCCGTACATCGCGCGATTGGTGCGCGGCGGCGGCGCGGCGGCTGCCGGGCCCTTGGCGGGATCGAGCAGCTTCAGCGTCTGCGCCGCCCGCTCGATGGCTTCGGCGCTAATCTCGTTGGCATGGGCGAATGCGGTCGTTTCGCCCGTGACGCCGCGCAGGCCGAAGCCCGAGCCAGTGTGATAGTCGGCGGTCTTCAGCCGTCCGTCATCGAAGCCGAATGCTTCGGACACGCGATACTGGAGATAGAGCTCTCCATCGTCATGGCGGGAAAGATGCTTCGCGGTGAGCGCGGCCGCTTCGGCCGGATCAAGCCCGGT
>CAMPIY010000128.1 GCA_946886645.1 uncultured Sphingomonas sp. | reverse complement strand
AGATCAACGTCATCAAGGAAGTCCGCGCCATCACCGGCCTGGGCCTCGGCGAAGCCAAGGCGCTGGTCGAAGGCGCTCCGAAGGCCGTCAAGGAAGGCGTCAACAAGGAAGAGGCCGAGAAGATCAAGAAGCAGATCGAGGAAGCTGGCGGCACCGTCGAGCTCAAGTAAGCTCTGCTTCGATCAATCGATCGAACCAATCAGGAAGGGCGGCTCCGCTGGGGCCGCCCTTTTTGTTTCATCAAATGCGCTTCAGAACGGAAACGCCATCGGAATCACGGTGCAGGCTACCGCCCATGTGACAAGGTTGAGGGGTAGCCCGACCCGCACGAAGTCCATGTAGCTGTAGCCGCCCATCTGATAGACCAGCACGTTGGTCTGGTATCCGAACGGCGTGGCGAACGCGGCGCTTCCCGCCATCATCACAGCGACGATGAACGGGCGTGGGCTGACCCCCAGCGCCTCGGCGAGCGCGACCGCCAGCGGAGTCACGAGGACGGCGACGGTGGCGTTGGACAAAAGTTCGGTCAGGATCAGAGTCGCACCGTAAAGCAGGATCAGCGCGACGACCGGCTGGAGGCCGTCGAGCGACCCGACCAGGGCCTGCGTCGCCTCCCCCGCAAGCCCGGTTTCCTCCAGCGCGATGCCGAGAACGACCATCCCGGCAATCAGGAACAGGATTTCGGGCCGAAGTCCCTGATAGGCTTCATCGGCGCTGATGACCCGGACGACAATGAGCAGCACCGCGCCCGCGAATGCTGCGGCGGCGATCGGCGCGACGTTTAGCGCGGCCAACGCGATGACGCCGGCGAAGACGCTGACGGACACCAGAGCCTTCCAGGGCTTGAGCCTATGGCCTTCGGCGAACAGGTCGGGCGAGCCGAGTTGGAGATGCTGGCTGTCCGGAGCGTGCGAATGCATTTCCGGCGTATCCGCTTCGCCTTCCCCGTCGCCGGTCCGGATGAGCCGTCCGCTGGCGAAGAAAAGGTAGATCGCACCCGCAAGCGCGATGCTAAGCCCAACCGGAGTAATTTCGAAAATGCCGAAGCGGGGCTGCCCCGCGACCGAAGCCATGTCATTCACCAGCAGATTGGTCGAGGTTCCGATCAGCGTCACGCAACCACCGAGCACGGCGACATAGGACAGCGGCATCAGATAGCGCTTCGGGGGGAGCTTGAGGCGAAGCGCCACGTCGCGGACGACCGGCGCTCCCATGACCACGATCGGCGTGTTGTTGAGGAAAGCCGACGCCGCGCCGCACAGCCCGATCAACAGCCACAGCCCGGCCGCTCCGATTCGCTGGCAAAGCGCGACGCCGTTGCGAATGGCGGCGTCGAGCAAGCCCGATAGCTCCATCGCGTAGGCGATAACGAACAGGGAGGCGAGCGTTATGATCGCCGGGCTGGCGAAGGCGCCCTGAACCTCCACCGGCCTGACCGCGCCGCTGATCAGCAGGACCGCGGCGCCGACCAGCGCGACGACATCGGCGCGATGACGGTCGAGGATCAGCGCCGCGATGACGGCGACCAGGACCGCAAGCGTGATGAGTTGATCGAAACTCATGAAAGCGGTTGGACCAGCCGGACAAGGGGGTGCGCAAGCCCAAATCGCTCTGCTAGGCTCCGGATCATGTCTTCGATGCGAAAATGGCGGGGACTATTCCTCGTCGCCATTATGGTCGTCGCTGCCTGCAGGTCCGGCGAACATTCCGCCGGCAATGAAGCAAGTGACCCCGTTCCGGCGAACGAGACGAACCTGTCGGACGAACTGCCTCTGCCCGAGGCGGCGCTCGACCGTGCGGGCTTCCTGAAGGCGATGGCTTCAGCTGCCAGCGCGCATACCGCCGGTGCAAGGAGTGCCGCCGACCTTGACGGCCGGCGCTTCGCCATCCGCATCCGCTTTGGCTGCGACGGGCCGGCCCCGGCCGGCAACAATGGGCCGCTGCGCTGGACCGAAGCCAAAGACAAAGCCTCGATCGAGATTATGGCGAAACCCGATCTTTCGCTCGAGGCTGAAGCGTTGGCAGGCATTTCGGATCAGACGATCGAGGCGGTCGAAGGTTTCTGGATTCCGCGGCCCTGGCAGATGGACGACTCCTGCCCCGCGACCGAGGCCGGCGACGCAGAAGCAATCCTGCCCGCACCTCAACTGGTCGGCCTGGCTCAATATTTCACCGCGGAAGATTCCCGCGTCGGCCGGCGATCGGGCCGTCCCTACGTCGCGACCCGGAAGATAGCGTCTCCCGCGGAGCTGCCGAAGTCGGGGTTGATCTTGCTGTTGGAAGGCCGCTTTGAAGCCTGGCCCGACGGACAGGTCATTCGCTGCGCGGGATCGGGGCGCAACCAGCGTCCGGCCTGCATTGCCTCGGCCCACCTCGACCGGGCCGCATTCCTGAAACCGGACGATTCCAGCGTCATCGCCGAATGGCGGGAATAGCAACCTGACCGAAACTCCGGGTTGGAAGGCTTGCCCGGCCCGAACCGGCAAGGGAAAACATCGATGTTCCCGCCCCCTTGCACTCGATAGGAAAAGGATTATATCCGCCCTATCCAACATTTAACGGCTCCGCCGCACGGTACCGTGCGCCCGGGGCTTTTCCTGTCCCCGCCGGGACACGGACCGATCCAGCGCAACGGTCCGAACGTATGGCGGGGAATTTCCAGGAGCCGCGCCGGACTTCATTGGGCCGCGTGCCTCGACGCGTGCCCGGAGCGCAGGGAATAAGATGGCGACCAAGCAAAAAGACGTGCCGACCATGGCCCGCAACACCAATTCGCGCCGCATCCGCAAGATTTTCGGCAACATCCACGAAATCAGCGAAATGCCGAACCTGATCGAGGTTCAGCGCGAAAGCTATGAGCAGTTCCTTCGTTCCGATCCGTCGATCGGCTACGTCTCGGGCCTCGAAAAGACCCTCCGCTCGGTCTTCCCGATCCAGGATTTTGCCGGCACCGCGCACCTCGACTTCGACCGCTATGAGCTCGAAGAGCCGAAGTTCGACACCGACGAATGCCGCCAGCGCGGCCTGACCTATGCCGCGCCGATGCGCGTCACACTGCGCCTCACCTCCTTCGAAATCGATCCCGACACCGAGGCCAAGTCGGTCATCGATATCAAGGAGCAGGACGTCTACATGGGCGACATGCCCCTGATGACGGGCAACGGCACCTTCATCATCAATGGCACAGAGCGCGTCATCGTCTCGCAGATGCACCGCTCACCGGGCGTCCTGTTCGACCATGACCGCGGCAAGACGCACGCGTCGGGCAAGTACCTCTTCGCCGCGCGCGTCATTCCCTATCGCGGTAGCTGGCTGGACTTCGAGTTCGACGCCAAGGACATCGTCAACGTTCGTATCGACCGCAAGCGCAAGCTGCCGGTCACCGCGCTGCTTCACGCGCTGGGCCTGACGAGCGAGGAAATCCTCAACACCTTCTACAACCGCCTGACCTATGTCCGCGGCAAGAATGGCTGGCAGATTCCCTACGATGCCGAGGGCTGGCGCGGGCAGAAGCCGAACCATGACGTGGTCGACGCCGACAGCGGCGAGGTCATCTTCAAGGCGCATGAGAAGATCACGCCGCGCAAGGCCAATGCCGCCGGCAAGGACGGCCTGAAGAACGTCATCATCCCGACCGAGGAAATCTTCGGCCGCTTCTCCGCCTATGACCTCATCAACGAGAAGACGGGCGAGATTTATGTCGAGGCCGGCGACGAGATTTCGGCCGAGAATCTGGAAAGCATGGACAAGGCCGGTATCGACCGGCTCGAACTGCTTGACATCGACTATGTCAACACGGGCCCATGGATCCGCAACACGCTGAAGGCCGACAAGTCGGAAGACGGCGACAGCGCGCTGGCCGACATCTACCGCGTCATGCGCCCCGGCGAGCCGCCGACGCGCGAGACCGCCGATGCGTTGTTCTATGGCCTGTTCTTCGATCCGGAGCGCTACGACCTGTCGGCCGTCGGCCGCGTCAAGCTCAACATGCGCCTTGGCCTCGACGCCGAGGACACCGTCACCACGCTGCGTCGCGAGGACATTCTCGCGGTCGTCCAGGAGCTGGTGAACCTGAAGGACGGCAAGGGCGAGATCGACGACATCGACAACCTCGCCAACCGCCGCGTCCGCTCGGTCGGCGAGCTGCTGGAGAACCAGTATCGCGTCGGCCTGCTCCGCATGGAGCGCGCGGTGAAGGAGCGCATGAGTTCGGTCGACGTGTCGACCGTCATGCCGAACGACCTGATCAACGCGAAGCCGGCGGTCGCCGCGGTCCGCGAATTCTTCGGCAGCTCGCAGCTGTCGCAGTTCATGGACCAGACCAATCCGCTGTCGGAAGTCACCCACAAGCGTCGCGTCTCGGCTCTCGGGCCGGGCGGTCTTACTCGCGAACGGGCCGGTTTCGAGGTCCGCGACGTTCACCCGACGCACTATGGGCGCATCTGCCCGATCGAGACTCCGGAAGGCCCGAACATCGGCCTGATCAACTCGCTCGCCAGCTTCAGCCGGGTGAACAAGTACGGCTTCATCGAGACCCCGTACCGCAAGGTCGTCGACAACAAGGTGACCGACGAGGTCGTCTATCTGTCGGCGATGGAAGAGGCCAAGCACACGATCGCGCAGGCCAATGCCGAGATCGACAGCAAGGGCCACTTCGTAGAGGAAATCGTCTCCAGCCGCCGCGCCGGGGACTTCCTCATGGCGCCGCGCGACACCATCACGCTGATGGACGTCAGCCCCAAGCAGCTGGTGTCGGTCGCCGCCTCGCTCATTCCCTTCCTGGAGAATGACGACGCCAACCGCGCCCTGATGGGTTCGAACATGCAGCGCCAGGCGGTGCCGCTGATCCAGGCCGATGCGCCTCTGGTCGGCACCGGCATGGAAGAGACCGTCGCCCGCGACAGCGGCGCGGCGATCGCTGCCCGCCGTTCGGGCATCGTCGACCAGGTCGACGCGACCCGCATCGTCGTCCGCGCTACCGGCGAGCTGAAGGCCGGTGAATCGGGCGTCGATATCTATACGCTGATGAAGTTCCAGCGTTCGAACCAGAACACCTGCATCAACCAGCGTCCGCTGGTGAAGGTCGGTGACACGGTCGAGGCCGGCGAGATCATCGCCGACGGCCCGTCGACCCAGTTCGGCGAGTTGGCGCTGGGCCGCAACGTGCTCGTCGCGTTCATGCCCTGGAATGGCTACAACTATGAGGACTCGATCCTCATTTCCGAACGCATCGTGAAGGACGACGTCTTCACCT
>CAMPIY010000127.1 GCA_946886645.1 uncultured Sphingomonas sp. | reverse complement strand
CCGCGCCACATGGCTTCGTTGGCGAGCAGCATGTTCTTGGCATTGAGGAACAGGACTCGGACTTCCTCGACCGGCGAATGGGCCATGGCGGCCTGAAGGTAATCCCCCAGCGCGTCCCAGCTCGACAGGATCGGACGCTCCTCCATTCGGGTTTCGAGCAAGCGCTGCGCGGTCGCCTTGGCGATCATCAGCGCGCCGATCATCCCGTCGGTGAGGTCTTCCTTGCGCAGCGTTTCCGGGTCCGCCTCGAGCAGCGGGCCGATCCCTCCGTATCGGGCAATGAGCGCCTTGGCCTGCTCCTTCGTGTCGCGGCGGGGGATGGCGAGGGCGAGGAGATACTCGACCAGCTCATGGTCCAGCAGCGCCTTCCCGCCGCCGTCGAACAGGCGCTGGCGCAGGCGGGCGCGGTGCCCGGACGCATTACTCGGCTGGTCTGCCATCGGAGGCGAAGGCTAGGCAAAGCGCTTCTCCCGTGCAACGCAGATTGTGGCGGCAACGGAACGGTGATGAACGAGGGGGGTTTTCAACCGGGATGACCGTTGAAGATGGCGAAGGCGTAATTGTTAAGGTCGAGAAGACCCTGGAAAAGGGTCATCTCGCCGAGCCCGTCGTCATTCATGATCGCAGCGGTTGGCACCAGGTATGGCGCATAACCCGCTTTGGCCTGCTCGTCGTCCTGGTCCTTGCGTTGATCGCGCTGGCCGCCGTCTATATCTGGCGCAAGCCGATTGCCGAGAACATCCTTGAAGACGAGCTCGCCAAACGCGGCGTGCAGGCAAGCTACACGATCGACCGCATCGGCTTCAGGACCGAGCAGGTCAGCAACCTCGTCATTGGCGATCCGGCCAATCCCGACCTGACCGCGCGCCGTGCGGTGATCCAGATCAAGATCAAGTGGAACGGCAGTGTCGAGGTTTATCGCGTCGCTGCCCGGGGCGTGCGCCTGAAAGGCAAGCTGCTCCCCAGCGGAAAGGTCAGCTGGGGCCAGATCGACAAGCTGCTTCCGCCGCCCAGCGGAAAGCCGTTCACGCTTCCCGATCTTACCGTCGATCTTAAGGATGCGACGATTGCGCTTGCGACGCCCTACGGCCCGATGGGCTTCGCGGTGGAAGGGCGCGGCAATCTGTCCGGCGGATTCAAGGGGCGGTTGGCGATTGTCGCACACAAGCTTCAGCCCGGGGCTTGCACGCTGGACCAGTTCCGGGGCCTTGTTCACATTGGGGTGGTCGCGCGGCGCCCGCAGGTCAAAGGCCCTATCGGCGCCGTCGGTTTCGCCTGCCCGGCGAGCGATTTGCGCCTCACCCAGCCCCGGATGGAGATCGATTCCAGCTTCTCCGAGGCGTTCGGCAGCTTCGATGGCCGGGGGCGGTTGAGCGTCGCCTCGGTGGAGGCCGGCGCGAACGGGCTGGCGGGCGTTAACAGCAACCTCAGTTTCAAGGGCAAGCCAACCGACATCCTCGGGCGGATCGAGCTTTCGGCGCGGCAGGCGAGATTGGCGCAAATCCTGTCGCAGCGGACCCGGTTCGACGGCCGGTATCGAATCCAGACGGCTCGCGGCGCCCTGACGGTTCTCGGCAGATACGGAGCTTCTTCGGTGGCGCTGGCACCGTCGCTGACCGCCGGCCTGACCAGCCCCTTGGAATCCACAAAGGGAACGCCGCTCGAACCGATAGCCCGCTCGATTGCCGAAGCCGTCCGCGATGCGGCCCGGCAGTTCGACGTCGTCGGGTCCCTGCGCCTCGTGAACCGGCCGGGCGGAGGCGCGGTTCGCGTCGAAACCGCCAACGCCCGCTCCCCTCGCGGGGCGCATATCGAGGTCGGCGGCGGTGATGGCGTGACCTATTACTGGCCGTCCGGGCGGCTGCGCATCGACGGGAATGTCGCGACATCCGGCGGCGGCCTTCCCGATGCACGGCTGGTCCTGAGCCAGCCCCGAAGCGGAGCACCGATCAGCGGCCATGCCGATATCGCTCCGATGGCGGCGGGAGGAGCGAAGCTGACGCTCGGCACGGTGCGTTTCGCCGGACGCCGCGACGGCTGGACCGAGGTCAGCACGGTCGCGCTGCTCGACGGACCCATTTCCGGAGGGCGCGTAACGGGGTTGCGGGTGCCGATTTCGGGCCGCTTTGGCGCGGGCGGGGCGCTGCGCTTCGGCGAAGGCTGCATCGACACGCGCTTTGCCAGCCTTTCGCTTGGCTCGCTCCGGCTCGGTTCGACGCGGCTGCCGCTTTGCCCGCTCGATGGCGCGATCCTGCGCAAAAGCGCGGGAGGCTCGCTCGCCGTCGGGGCCGCGACCCGCAACGTCCGTCTTCGCGGATCGCTGGGCAAGTCGCCCTTCGCCCTCGACGCCGCGCGTGCGCGGTTCCTCGACAAGGAGCATTTCGACGCGGCCGGCGTGGCGGTGCGGATGGGGCAGGCGGACGCGCCCGTCCTGATCAACGCCGGAACGATCGACGGCAATTTCTCGGGCACCGGCACCAACGGCACGTTCGCGGGCGGCGATGCGGTGATCGGCAAAATCCCGCTGAGTCTCAGCGAGGTCTCCGGCAAATGGCGGGTCAGCGGCGGCGACCTAACGGTCGATGGAGGCCTGCTGTTGTCCGATCGCGCCGACCCGTCCAAATTCTATCCGCTGCGGAGCGATGACGTTCACTTCACGCTGGCCGACAGCATGATCCGCGCGACCGGGACGCTTCGTCATCCCGCGAGCAGCACGCGCGTCACCGACGTCACGATCGAGCATAATCTTTCGAGCGGAAGCGGCACCGCGCTCCTAGATGTGCCGGGAATCACCTTCGGGCCAAACCTGCAGCCCGAGGAGCTGACTCGGCTGACCGAGGGCGTGATCGCCCTCGTCCGGGGATCGATCAGTGGGCAGGGCCGGATTGCCTGGAGCGGCAGCGGCGAGGTTAAGTCGACCGGCGAGTTCACGACGACCGACACGGATCTAGCCGCCAGCTTCGGCCCGGTCACCGGGCTGACCAGCACGATCCGCTTCACCGACCTGCTGGGCCTGGAAACGGCCCCGGGGCAGGTCGCCACGATCGAATCCGTCAACCCCGGCATCCTCGTCGAGAACGGCGTGATCCGGTACCAGCTGCTGCCCGACCAGCTGGTGAAGATCGAGCGCGGCGAATGGCCGTTCATGGGCGGGCGCCTAATCCTTCAGGAAACCATTCTCAACCTCGGCCGGCCAAGCGCCAAGCGCCTGACCTTCGAGGTCGTCGGGCTGGATGCAAAGACCTTCGTCGATTCGATGGGCTTCAAGGAAATTAGCGCGACCGGCACCTTCGATGGCGTCCTCCCGATGATCTTCGACGATGAAGGCGGGCGGATCGTCGGCGGGCGGCTCGACAGCCGGCCGGGCGGCGGAACGCTGGCCTACAACGGCGTCGTCAACCGGGCCAATCTGGGCATGATCGGCGGCCTGGCGTTCGATGCGCTTCGCGACCTACGCTTTAATTCGATGATCATCCGCCTCGACGGCTATCTGGATGGCGAGTTCGCGACGCGCATGACCATCGAGGGCGTCGGCCTGGGCAACACCAGCACCCAGCGCTTCATCAAGTCGATCAACAAGATCCCGCTGAACTTCAATGTCACGATCAAGGGGCCGTTCCGCGCCTTGATCGCGACCGCCAAGAGCTTCCGCGACCCGACCCAGGTGATCGAGCCGGCGCTGCCGCGGCCGCTCGACGAGGTGCCCGGCATCATCGTCGAGACCCGACGCAAGGACGAGAGCCAGGAGCAATCCCAGACTCCGGTCGAAGAGAAAGTCACCCCAACCCCGACGAGCGAGCAATGAGGACGAAGCCCATGACAAAACCACGCCTTTTGCCGGCCGCCTGCGGCGCGGCATTGATGCTGCCGCTGTCCGGCTGCATTTCGGTCGCCACCCCCGACAAGCCGATCGAGATCAATCTGAACGTCACCATCCGGCAGGAGGTGGTGGTCCGGCTTCAGCGCGACGTCGAGCAGCTGATCAACCAGAATCCCGACGCCTTCCCGCAGTCGACCACGCCGCAGAACCAGTGACGATGAAGCTGATCCTGTTCGTCATTGGCGCCGCAATGGTCGTCGCGCCGGCAAGCGCCCAGGAATCGGCCGCGGTCGCGGAGGCGCGTCGGGCCGGCGTGGTCGGGGAACGGTACGATGGCTATCTCGGCTTCGTGGCCAGGCCGGCGGAATCGCTCCGCCGCCAGGTGAACGCCATCAACATCCACCGCCGCGCGCTTTACTCCGACCTGGCCCGCAGGAAGGGTGTCAGCACCCAGGAGGTCGGGATCACCGCGACCTGCACCCTGTTCGCCCGAATTCCCGTGGGCGGCTATTATCTCACCAGCGATCGCGGATGGCTTCGCCGCGGGGTTGGGCAAGCGGCGCCTCGACCGGCCTATTGCGGCTGACCGGCCTCGAAGCTCGCTCGATATTCGGACTTCAGCGCTGAAATGAGGTCGGCAGTCACCGCCAGGTCGATTTCATAGCTGCCTTCGACATAGGGACCCGCCACATAGGGGGAAGCGGTCAGGATCAGCCGCTCGAACCTGCCATTGCCGTCCTTGTCGGTCGGCACGATCGCGATGTCGTCCAGCTTGGGGCATTCATCGAACATGTCGTTACCGGTCACCGGCTCGCCGCGCTTCTTCTCGCGCTCCTTGTTGAGCGCATCGCACCAGCGTTGGGTCAGCAAGCGGTCGCGGTTGGCGGGGGCGGAGAAGAGGTCGGCGACCTTGATCTCGATGGCACTTTGCCGGTCCCAGAGGAGACCGCCCGTCCCGTAATTGCCGTGAGCGCCGCCGGTATAGGAGCCGACGTCGGAGGTAAGGCTCAACAGCCGCTCCGACTGGCCCGACGTCTTGTAGTCGGTCGAGGACTGGTAGCCGTTGAAGTCGTACCCCTCCTTGTCGCGGAAGGCCTTGTCTTCCTTGGCTCCGGCGAGAAGCTCGTCCTTCGCTTTCTTCATCTCCGCTTCGAACCGGCCGACCAGTTGGGGCACGGCCGCCGCTTCGGCCGACCAGGCGAAGTGGAATTCGATCAGGTCGTTCTTTTCATCGAAGACGAACGCCTTGGCCGGAGGCTGTGCCGGCGGCGCTGCGGCAGGCGCGGGCTCTGGCTGGGTCGCCTGGCTGGCTGAGGCAGATTCGGAAGGCTGGCCGCAAGCGGCGAGGGCGAGCGCGAGGGACGCGAAGGCGATCGGTTTCATCGCCATTTCCTGCCACGCCCAAACGATGCGGCCAAGCGCCCTGACTCGCGGTTGACTATTGAGGGCCGCCTTCATAAAGGGGCGGCGCCTTGGCGGGCTCGTCGGCCGCCATGTTCCTTGCCTT